>JAAXHZ010000140.1 GCA_012270625.1 Dehalococcoidia bacterium
CTGATAGCATCGATGATCGAAGTATCGGGTGCCGACAGGGTCCTGACACTGGACCTCCACGCCGGCCAGATCCAGGGATTCTTCGGCATCCCGGTCGATGAGCTGACCGCCATCCCCATGTTGGCTCGACCCTTCGGGAATGGAAGTGAGGTAGTCGTTGCGGCGACGGACGTTGGCGGCGCAAAACGCGCCCGCGAGACCGCTGACATCCTGGGCGCAGACATTGCGATCGTGCAGAAACGACGGCTGGGCAACACCGATCAGGTCGTCGCCGACCAGGTAATTGGCGATGTGACGGGCAAGAAGGCGGTTATCGTAGACGACGAGATCACAACCGGAGGCACGGTGATCGCTGCCGCAAACGCTCTGGTGGAACATGGCGCGAAGGAGGTTTACTGTGCTGTGACTCACGGAGTCCTATGCGACCAGGCTCCCCGGTTGATTCAGCAGAGTCCCATCATGCAGATGGCAGTAACCGATTCGCTCCCAATCGGGCCCGATAAACTCGGAGAAAAGACCAAGATTATCTCGGTCGCCTCGATCCTGGGTGAGGCCATTCATCGCATACACAGCGGACTATCAGTAGGGGCAATGTTCGAAAGCGCGGTACCGGTCGCCAGCTTGTGAATTAGTTCGCAAACTGTTACAATCGAGGCATGGAAAACGAACAAATTATCGCCACGTCAAGCACCGGAATATACGCCGACATACAGAATCTCCAGGACATGGCAAAAGATGTCCTTCTCCTGCTGATTCGCCGATGGCCTAAGAGTCTTCCCAAACCGACAAGGCTGAACCTGTACGTGCGAGCAGACCACGTTCACCTCTGGCAGGTTTGGGCAAGCGACGCGTTCAGTGAGCTGCAGGTCACCGTAAAGGGCGTCCAACACTACAGTCTTGCGGCGACTAAGAACGCAGCTGATATGGCAATCGCCGTAGATGCGATAAGCGACTTCAACCACAGAAGGATCAGCCATGTCGCAGTTGTCAGTGACGACAGTGACTTCATTTCGCTCTATGCCAAGCTCTCTGAGGAATACCAAAACGCTCAGGCTCTACCGACAAGTGGTCCGGTGCCATTCCTCTGGGTACTTACGGACCGAGTGGATACGAAGTCCTCTCTCCTTCAGGAGTTCTTCCCGGAGAGATACGTACATGTAGTCGACAGGTACGCTATGTGGGACGATGACGAAGATGAGGACGAAGTGGCGGAAGACGATGCCAACGAACAGGAAGCCGCAGCGGAACACGAATCTGAGGAGGAGCGGACAAGGGAAGAGGAGGGGTCAACCAACGGCAATCGACCTCGAGCAAGTGCGCAACGTGACATGACTGTCACAGAGCGTATAGCGCTTCAGCTCATCCGCGACATGCCTGTAGGCAAGTTCAAAAGCACCGACTGCCAGCAGATTATCCGCTCGAACTTCCCCGGCCACCAGCTAGCCTCGGCTGACGGGCCTGCCTTCGGCATAATCTTCAGACGGGACCTGCTTCCGTACATGCAGAAGCGCGGGGTCCACGAACTTGGGAACCAGAGGCCCAGGCAATACGAGATGACTCTCGAGGCAAAGAAGTCGCTCGCCAGGTTTTAGGATGAATGCCTCGTCTGGGTCTGTGACGAAAGCATCCAGGTTTCTATCCTACTCTTGGTTGCGCAGCCTTTCTGCGAATAACATGTAGGTGAGAGCAGCGGCAAGGCCAATTACTCCCATCGCGGCCAACGCCAGCCTCACCGACGTTATGCCCGCGAACCATCCCACAAGTAGGCTGGAACCTACAACGAACCCTTGACCAAGCCTCTGCAGGCTTGTGACTCGTCCACGCAGCTTATCCGGGGTCAGGGTCTGCGTCAGTGTGCCATTGGTCGTTCTGAACGCCGTTTGGCTGGCAGCAAAGAGAGCGATTACAGCTAGCGCCACAGGCAGCCAAGCAGCCTGCGTAAGCGCCAGCGCGAGGATGGAACTGGCTGCGGCTGTGGCGAGGCATAGCACACCGCGCTTGATGAAAAACCCAAAGGAGGCGATAGTAAGCGCCATCAGAAACCCTCCAAAGCCGTTGGTCGCCAGCATGTATCCACCCACGTCGGCGCCTCTCCCAAGGATTTCGTCAGTAAACAGGGGGAGCATGAACATGACGGGCTGGAGCACTACATTTGGGATGATCGTGAGGGTGATTAAGAGAAAGAGCACACGGTTGCCGGACCAGATGTATCTGAAGCCTTCAGCTAGGTCCTGGAGAAATCCCGCTGGGCCTGAAGCTGTGCGGGTATGGCGGGGCTCTGCGTACGGAGTTTTCATCGGCAGGAACGCCAGTATCATCCCGACGTAGAGCAGCGACTCCATAGTGAAGTTCCAGAAGAAGCCAAATGAACTTACAAGGATCCCACCTACGAATGGGCCGATTGCCCTGGTTCCCGGTATCGTAAGGACGTTCGTGGCGTATGCATTGCCAAGCATGTATCTGGGCACGGTGTTGGCAATGAGCGCTTGGCGCATCGGTTGCGTAATGGACAGGCAGGCGCCACTGACAATGGCATATGCGAACACATGCCAAACTTCTATAAAGTCCAGCGTAACTACCCAAGCAAAACCAAACGCAAAAACAGCCATGAACGCTTGGATATAGGCGATTAGCTTCCGCCTATCGACGCGGTCTCCCAGAACACCGCCCAGGGGTCCGACTATCAGACCGGGCAGGGTACTGATGCCGCCGATGCCAACAACTAAGAGCGCGGAGCCTTCCGTTCCTTTGGTGAGGTCGCGTACCAGCCATCCAAGGGTGAGAAGCTGAAGCCAGTGAGCTGTGTTTGCGAAGAAGTTACCGACCCACAGGAACCGGTAATCGCGGTGCGCTATCCACGCGTCGAACGTCTGAGGTCTCGGTATCCAACGTAGTCCGGCTATTGATGTCCTCCGAGGGCAGGGGCCAGCCGTCATGATACACGAAACGGCCAGTGAGACCGTAGGATGCTACAATCGAGGCCAGATTCGGAACGTGTCGTCTGGAGTAAAGGTCAGACCAGCCAGGAGAAGTCAAATGCTGACCAAGGACGCCAAGTGGCCCCAGTTTAGTGAGCGGGATCTTGACTTTGTCGTCGAGAACGCAGCTCCAGGGTCGGCAGACCCATCTCAGCTTAAGCGGCTGATTACAGAGGACACCCAGTTCAGAGCCGCGATGCTTGGCGACGAATCCCTCCTGCAAAGGGTTCAGAGTGACGATGAGATTCTCCTGTATATCTCGCCTAGCATGTACTTTGAGATACTGCTTCGAAACTCGAACCGTGAGCTCGAAACCGCAGCCTACACGGAGGAACGCGAGGGCCGGATGTCGATACCGGTCTTCGACACTCCTGACGTTCTTGAGTTCATGGAGAGACCTGGAGTGGTCGAGTACCTGGCCTCGATGATGGCCTCGTTCACGCGTATCAACAGCTATGTCGTTCCGGTACGCGTGAGAAGGGGAGTGAGGCGCCGAGTCAGATACAACGACATGGATGTCGATAGCCTGATCAGATTCGCGGCTGACGCGGACCATGAGCAGAAGTTCAGCTACTACAAAAGGATTGCGGACGTCTGCCTGTTTGTATCAGGCATTTTCCCGGACAGCGCTCAGAGCAGGGCGGGAGGCGCAGCGGCGCCCCCTCTCTCACGGTCGTGGAGGATGCGGCGTACGCTTGAGGAGTATGAGCGTGAGGGACGTACTTTCTATGGCCTCGCCCAAGAGCATCCGGCTGCTCGTGCGTTGGAGTTGTCGCAGGTGTTCGGCGAGCTAAAGCAGAACTTCAACTCTGCGCGAAAGCCATTGACGTTCGTGGCGACCCGCTTTCTTCATGCCAGGAAACGACAGCTATTTGGCGTCGCATCATCTGCGTAGCTGGTGCCCAGGAAGGGACTCGAACCCCCACACCCTTGCGGGTAGCGGATTTTAAGTCCGCCGCGTCTGCCATTTCGCCACCTGGGCTATCTGGTTCCCTTGAAGTTTACCACCAACTTGCAGAATTGCGTCGCGCATCTATTGCGGCTTCAACAGTGCGCAGGACAAATCGGAGATCTCGTCAGTAGCCACGCTACTGGCTTGCCCATTGAGCCTCGTGATGAGGTCGAGTTATCCGAGATCTAAGAATCTGAGCATCAGAGGAACAGCGGCGCGAACACAAGTGCAACGATGCTCATCAGCTTGATCAGGATGTTAAGGGATGGCCCAGACGTGTCCTTGAATGGATCTCCTACAGTGTCACCGACAACTGCGGCGGCGTGAGGATCAGAACCCTTTCCGCCATGAGCGCCAGCCTCGATGAACTTCTTCGCGTTGTCCCAAGCGCCGCCAGCGTTAGCCATCATGATGGCGAGCAGGAAGCCGGAGGCGATCGCGCCGATCAGCATACCTCCCAGAGCTTCCGCTCCTAGAATTGCTCCGATGGCAACCGGGGCCACTATAGCCAGAACGCCCGGAAGTATCATCTGTCTCATCGCTCCCTGGGTGCTGATATCCACGGCGCGGGTATAGTCGGCATCGGCAGTTCCTTCCAACAGTCCTGGAATCTCGCGGAACTGGCGCCTAACCTCTTGCACCATGGCGTTGGCCGCGCGAGCTACTGCCTGCATAGTGAGTGCGCCGAACAGGAACGGAAGGAGCGCGCCAACGAGTAGGCCCATCAGGACGTTTACGTCACGTAGATCGAACGCATCGACTTTTGTCACCTCCGAGTAAGCAGCCATTAGTGCGAGAGCTGTCAGAACGGCAGAGCCAATCGCAAAACCCTTGCCCGTAGCCGCTGTGGTGTTCCCCAGCGAGTCCAGCGCGTCTGTACGCTCACGGACCGTGGGATCGAGCCCCGCCTGCTCGGCGATTCCCCCAGCATTGTCGGCGACCGGGCCGTATGCGTCAGTGGCGAGTGTGATCCCGAGTGTCGAAAGCATTCCAACCGCGGCGAGCGCGACACCGTAGGTTCCAGCAAGATCGTTGGCCAGCCACATCGCCACGACGACGACAACCGCGGGTATCAACGTGCTTACCATCCCAAGACCAAGTCCAGAAATGATCACCGTCGCCGGACCTGTCCGAGCCTGATCTGATATATCGCGTGTGAACTTATACTCGTAGCTCGTGTACACCTCTGACGAGGTGCCTATGATCTGACCAGCGACCAGTCCTGTAAGCACTACCCAGAACAGATCGAAGTCCATCTCCAAGACCAGCAGGGCGACTCCGGTTGCGATTAGCACCAGCGCGCCTGCGCCGAAGATTCCGAACCTCAAAGACCACAACAGGCTGCCCATGCTTGCCCCTTCGCGCGTCCGCACGAAGAACGTACCTATAATGGACGCGAAAATGCCTATCGCGGCAATGAGCATGGGCAGGACGAATATGTTGGAGTCGAAACCGCCGGGGCTGGACATTCCGAGAGCGGCTGCGCCAACCGCTCCAAGCGCGATGGTTGCGATGATCGAACCTGTGTAGCTCTCGAACAGGTCGGCTCCCATGCCGGCGACATCCCCGACGTTATCACCGACGTTGTCGGCCACGGTGGCCGGATTGCGTGGATCATCTTCGTCAAGGCCCTGTTCAACCTTTCCGACCAGGTCCGCTCCAACATCGGCCGCCTTCGTGTATATGCCTCCGCCGACCCTGGCGAACAGCGCGATCGATGACGCGCCGAAGCCAAATCCCGCCACAACCTTGATGTCCTGGAATATCAGGTAAACCACGGTTATGCCGATCAGACCGATGCCAACGACGCTGACGCCCATCACAGTGCCGGAGTTGAACGCTATTCGCAACGCGGCGTTCAGTCCTGTCTGAGCCTGTACGGTCGTGCGAGTGTTCGCGCGGACGGCGATGCTCATTCCGATGAACCCCGCGAGCCCCGAACCAACTGCTCCAACTAGGTACGAGATCGCGGTGCCAGGCAGCGCGTTGCTCTCGCCCCCCACTTTGTCCAGGATGTCATAGTCGATAAAGACCCAGAGTATGACGAAAACAACGACCACAAATACCGCAAGCAGTCTGTACTCACGGGACAGGAACGCCATCGCGCCCTCTCTGATGGCGTTTCCGATAAACCGCACCTGCTCGTTGCCTTCATCGGACTGATTGATCTTCCAGGCCAGGTACGCTGCAAAGGCCAGTGCAATGACACCGGCAACTATCGCTAGGAGCAAGATATCCAACGGATGCCTCCACAAAAAAGCCCCCCCGGTTGGTGGGGAGGCCTTGATAAATTAGGCGTTCATGTCGCCGCAAAAGCTAGCACAGCGAATGGAGTGGGGTCAAGACCGTGAGGAGCTTATCCTTCGATTCAGTTCTAAGAGCTGACCCTCCAGCCTTCTCTGGCGAAGGGCGACCGTGATGTCTCCTCTGGTCCGCTCGATCACCCCACGCATGACGTCGGTAGTGCGCCTGAGTCCTCGTGTTACGCCGTCGGGATAGTCCAGTGTCACCAGGACTGAGTATATTTCGTCCATAATTTCCAAGAACGACTCGCATCGAGCAAAGTCATCGCCTCGCAGAAGGTCGAGCACAAGACGCCTCAGCTCTCCAACCGACTCCGCAAGTCCGTTCATGTACACGGCAGCGCTGACGTTGAGATCGGACATTGTTGGAAGTCTCGATCCCTCCGCAAATGCCAGCGTAGCGTGCGCTTCGACGTACTCCTTGAGAGCGTCCTCTACGTAGCCGCCGAAGTAAACGGACGGATGCTCCTGCCGCTCGATCTCAAGTTTGGACCTAAGCTCGGCAGCGCTCGCTATTAGCTGGTGAGCTTCTTCATAATCTCTTCTGTGAGTCGCCCTTATTGAATTGGCCGAGTACCGCACTATCTGACGCGACTGGGTCAGCACCTTTTCGCGTGCTTCGTGCGTGCCGCTGAGCTTCCGGTCAGCTTCCTCGCCGGACACTCTGACTGCCTTTATGAGCTCGGTGTTGGATACTTTTGCCGTCGAATCTGACATCCTGTTCATCCGGTCAGCTCGCCGCCGACTCATAGAGGTGCACCAACTCCTCTGTAGCTGTCTTGGGATCGTCAGCGAACGTCACCGCGCTGACGACGCACACCGAATCGGCGCCCGCTCTGACAACATCCAGAATGTTGGAACTGTTTATGCCTCCGATCGCGACTATGGGCTGTCTCACGGCGTTCTTGACATTCGAAATCATTTCGGGGCCCAGCGCGTTGCGCCCCGACTTTCCCATCGTAATTGTGGAGTAGATCGCCCCAACCGCGATGTAGTCAACAGAGTCTTCCTGGGAGCGCAGCGCTTCATCCATGCTCCCGTTCGAGTTTCCGATCAATTGACGCGAACTCAGAATCTTGCGGGCGGCTGCCACCGGGAGATCCGTCTGCCCGACGTGAAGTATATCGGCTCCGGCGGCGTGTGCCAGGTCAGCATGATCGTTCATTACGAACAGCGCTTGATGTGAGTCGCAGAGCGACTTCAACTTGCGGGCCATCTCCAGCATCAGGCCTTTGTCACTTATCTTGTCGCGCAGCTGCACGACGCTGGCGCCCCCATCCAGGGATTGAGCCGCAACCTCAGTTACAGGCCTTCCGCGTGTCGCTTCAGGGTCCACGATGATGTAGACGCCTCTCAAACGGGTGGCTATTTCACTTCGTACATCGAATCCTACTTCCTGAGCCACCCTATCCA
>JAAXHZ010000141.1 GCA_012270625.1 Dehalococcoidia bacterium
TCATAGGTACCTGGGGAGATGAGGTCAAGCGGTTCACTCATGAGCTGCTCGACAGACGACTGGCGCACGTCATGGCATCTGACACACACTCGCCCATCGGGCTGAGGTCGCCCAAGCTCGGAATAGGTGTCGAGGTGGCGGCGTCTATCGTCGGGGCCGACTACGCGACGGCAATGGTGATGGATACGCCACTGGCAATTCTCGAGAACCGTCCGGTCGGTTTTGGGGATGATTGGTAGAGTTACGTTACACACACTGATGATATCAGCAACCGGAGGCTCCTATGAAGAAGAGAGCGCCGCGAAACAGAACTCTAGTCTGTTCAGAGGATGAGATACGCAGTCTGGGCAAAGACCTCCTCTCGGTGTGTTCACACGTCGACCAGGCAGATATCGAGAATAGGATCATTAACCACGACATCTTCCGCGTAGCCCCACATATGCCCCAGGCGTTTGCAGACCTGATGATCCTAGACCCTCCGTACAACCTGTCAAAGAACTACGACGGACGGCTCTTCAAGGAAATGACAGGTGAGGAATACAGCGCCTGGTTCGTGACAGCCGTGCGTACATTGAAGCCAATGCTCAAACCTACGGCCACAGTCTACATCTGTTCCGATTGGAGAACATCGATACTTATAGCTCCGGTAATCGGCAACGAGTTTAAGGTCCATAACCGGATAACATGGGCGCGAGACAAGGGAAGAGGCGCTTCTCGAAATTGGAAGAACAATTCGGAGGATATATGGTTCTGCACGGTTTCTGACAGCTACACATTCAACGTCGATGCGGTCAAGTCCAAACATCCTGTGGCAGCTCCTTACCGGGAAGACGATGGCAGCCCCAAGGACTGGAAGATTGAAGCGGATGGCAAGTTCAGACTCACACACCCGTCAAACATATGGACCGACATAACGGTGCCATTCTGGTCAATGCGCGAGAATACCGACCACCCAACTCAGAAGCCCGAGAAACTGATCGCCAAGTTGGTTCTTGCCAGTTCGATCAGAGGGGACTTTGTACTCGACCCGTTTCTCGGCAGCGGCACGACGGCTGTCGTAGCCAAGAAACTGGGCAGACGCTTCCTCGGAATTGAGATTGACCACACATACTGCTGCTGGGCGCTCAAGCGTCTGAGACTCGCGGACGAAGACGTAACGATCCAAGGGTATGAAGACGGTGTGTTCGTGGATCGAAACACGCCAATTCGCCGACCTCGTCAACGACGCTCGATACAGGCGAGCTTGCTCTCATGAAGTCGTCTTTTTTCTACGAGGGTCACCAGGAAGGCATTGCGGACTCGATCAGAGAGTTTCTGAACTCCGCTCCTGAGTTCTTGACTCCGCAGACGGCCTCGAGCACACGGGCGACTGGAGACGCCATCGAAGATCTGATCTCGGAGCAATTCGACACACTCCTTGGGGGCTGGTGCAGCGAGTACTCTTCGGACTTTTCCCGGCGGGCGATGGCAGACCTGGCATTCAGGGATCGGGAAGAATTCTACTGTGTCGTGGACATCAAGACACATCGTGAGAATACCCGCTTCAACATGCCCAATCTCACTTCCGTGGAGCGACTGTCTCGGTTCTATGAAGATGACAAGAACATATTCTCTGTGATGATGGTCACCTATACACTGGCGGGAAATCGTATCGACGTGACGGATGTATTGTTTCAGCCCATCGAATTTCTAGACTGAGACTGCCTCACAGTCGGTGCGCTTGGATGGGGCCAGATTCAGATCAGGGATTCCAGCCGAATCACGGTAAATCAGGGATACTCTCGAAAGGAGTGGATGCTGACGCTGTGCGATGTCATGCTCGGATTCTATCCGCAGGAGATACTGAAGATCGAAGATCGGATCGAGCGGTTCCGAAACGTCAGGGCAAGCTGGGAGGCAAGGGAAGACGTTTGGGACTAAGTTCGAACTGCCGGCATGATGCAGAATGACGTACAGCCCTCCTGATGGCAGGACGAACGTTGGACTTCGGAAGGATAGTGCGGGCTGCGCGATACTCGCTGGCGGGTCTGCGGAGTGCTATAAGGGGTCAGGCCGCATTCAGGCAGGAGCTCGTCCTAGCGCTGCTGCTAACCCCGGTTGCGATCTGGCTGGGTGAAAATGGAGTCGAGCGAGCGCTGATGATCGCGGCGCTGCTCGTGGTGCTGATCGTCGAGTTGGTCAACTCGGCGATTGAGACGGTGGTGGACCGGGTCGGGACCGAGTTTCACGACCTGTCCGGCCGGGCCAAGGACCTCGGCTCAGCCGCGGTGTTCATCTCGCTTCTGTCTGTGCCCATCGTCTGGGGGCTGGTGCTGCTGGGCTGAGACGGAAGAACCGTTCTAAATTGACCCAATCAGACATGGCGCCCTCTGGTTTAGAATACTTCACAAGATCTTGACGCAAGGGGAAGCACGATGAGCAGACTCGCGGGGCATGCAGCGATCGTTACCGGCGGAGCATTGGGCATAGGCGGAGCCACGTCGCGTAGGCTCGCTGAGGAGGGCGCCAGCGTACTAATAGCGGACGTGGACACGGACGCGGCCCAAGCCAACACCGAAGCCATAGCCGAAGCAGGCGGACGCGCCGTGGCGATGAAGGCGGACGTGAGCCGGGCCGACGAGATCGAGGCAATGGTCGAGCGGGCTTACGCTGAGTTCGGCAGACTCGACATCCTCGTCAACAACGCGGTGTCGTCCGACCTGTGGGGTGGAAACAAGAACCTGGGCGACATATCTGAGTCCGACTTCGATGCTGGTATGGGTATTCTGGTGAAGGCGCACTTCCTGGCGGCCAAGTGTGCTGTGCCGTACATGCGACAGACCGGACGCGGCAGCATCGTGAACATCTCGTCGGTGCATGGTCAGTTCGGCGCGCCAGGCGCGCTGGTCTATGAGACAGGCAAGCACGCTGTCATAGGAATTACGCGGCAGCTTTCGACTGAGCTGGGACCGGATGGGATCAGGGTGAACGCGATCTGCCCGGGTCATATCGTCACGGAGCGACAACAGGAGCGGTGGGAGCGAATGCCATCCGGGCTGGAGTACTTCGTGAACCAGTACCCGGTGGGGCGCGTCGGACGCCCGGTGGACATCGCCAACGCGGTCGTCTTCCTGTGCTCCGACGAAGCGAGCTTCATCACCGGGCACGCTCTCGTCGTTGACGGCGGCCTCACGGTGCAGCTCCAGGAGAACTTCGGAGTCCGTCAGGGTCACTTCATTCACCAGAGACCCGAAACCGAGCTGCCCTATTGACGTCCCTAGGGTCTAAACCCTCACACACCAGCGTTTCTTGGAGGAGTGGCCATTTGAGGGCTACCTCGGCGACGGCGCATATTGGTCATCCCCAATCTCGGGTGCGTTGGCGGTCACGACCGGTGTCAAGTACGTAGCGGCGAAGACCATCTCCGAGAGCCACCGGCGGAACGACTCGTTGTCGCTGAACTGCTTGAACAACTCCGTGTGGTCGGCTAGGAGATCGGTCATGGCCCTCTCCAAAGCCTTGTCGTGCTCAATTCGGGCGTTCTGTCGGTCGGAGTTGGCCATGGCGTTCTGGTACGCCCTGTCCTCGGAAACCCTGGCGGGCAGCTCTTCTGTAATCACTTTCTCGATCTTGTCCTGGTCATTCCATTCGATGTTGCCGAACTGGTCGTTGAACTCCCTGATGATGTTGGAGAGCCTGTCCATCTCGGGTTCGGCCTTCTGACCGCCGCCCTCAGTGGGAACTGGCCCGATCTCCGCGTCCTCGTCGGCCAGCTGGACGTCCTGCACCGCCTGCTTCTCTACACGGTAGCTGTCCATGTCTATAGCTTCCAGAATCCCCTTCGACAGGTCGTCCTCTACCGGAGCGGGCAGCTTGGGCGCCAGGAAGTTCAGGAAGATGGAGAGCTTCTCCCACTCGGCGTTGGTGTAGGGCAGAATGGCCGCCAGGAACCCGTAGGTTCGGAGGAACGCCTTCGCCTTCCCCTTGAAGTCCACCTGGCCGTCCTCGTCCAGATGTTCTCGGTAGGCCGAGACGCAACTGTCCAGGATGGGATCGAGTTGGTCGCGGTCGGCTCCCGAGAGATACAGCTCCACCAACTCGTCAACCTGTCCAGGGCTGTAGACCTGATAGCCGTCCAGAGCCGCCTTGAGATCATGCAGCCGGTCAGGGTCGGTCTCCTCCGAGAGGATGGTCGTTCGGTAGTAGTCGGCGAAGGCGGCCTGGATCGTGTCGGCGTCGTTGGAGAAGTCCAGCAC
>JAAXHZ010000142.1:0-910 GCA_012270625.1 Dehalococcoidia bacterium
AGCAGGTCAACCAGGGTCTCGTGGATCACCGAGTGAGTCCAGTGTCGCTGGTAGTTCAGCAGGCCGCCAAAGGCGTTTTTCATCGCGCCTGTCATGGTGGTAAACACGTGGGTCTTGACTGTGGGCAGATGGACGATGTTCTTGCCCATCAGCATCTTCGGTATCTGGAAGCCGTTCGGATAGACCTTGTCCAGCGCAAGCATGGGAGACTTGGGAACGAAATCGATCCATTCGACGTCTTCCAGGAAGACCGATTCCAAGCCGTGACGCTCGGTGACTACCTCGTGCTTGTTGTTGACCGCGCCCTCTCTCGGATCGACGACCACGGTGCCGTTGTGTACCGGAGTCAGTCGATCATAGCCTGCGGACCTGAGCGCTCGAATCACACCGTCGATCTGCCACGGGGTAGAGGAGCACGCGGGGTAGTAGTGCTGCCAGGAGATGTTGATCTTGAGCAGGGTCTCGATGCCGGGGGGCAGGGCTGATCTGACGCCCGCCAGCTCCATCGCGTGACGTATGTCTTCCAGCACCGATTCGGGGCTGGTGTAAACGACGGCGACTGTTAGTCTGGACAGAGTGTCCGGGGACCGTACCGAAGGCACGGCCTGCTCGGATCTCTCAATTGGAGAGTGAGTAGTCAAGGACTTGCTATCTACTATTCAAGAAAGTCCTTGAGCTTCTTGGAACGGTTCGGATGCCGGAGCTTCCTCAGGGCTTTGGCCTCGATCTGCCTGATGCGCTCTCTGGTGACTCCGAAATCGCGTCCGACCTCTTCCAGGGTTCGCGCGCGCCCATCCTCCAGGCCAAAGCGCAGCTGGAGGACCTGCGCCTCCCTGTCGCTCAGGGTGTAGAGCACGTCGTCCACTTGCTCACGCAGCAGCTGGTAGGATGCCGCTTCCGCCGGGGCCAG
>JAAXHZ010000142.1:1003-9540 GCA_012270625.1 Dehalococcoidia bacterium
CCCAGGTGGCTGTCTTCCTCCTCGCCTATGGGCGTGTTGAGCGACACCGGCTCTTGGGAAATCTTCAGAATCTCCCGCACCCTGTCCGCTGGGATGTCCATGCCTCTGCCGATCTCCTCGCTGGTAGGCTCGCGCCCGTACTCCTGGACCAGTCGCCTGGTGACCCTCAGCAGCTTGTTGATCGTTTCGACCATGTGAACGGGTATGCGGATAGTTCGGGCCTGGTCGGCGATGGCACGGGTGATGGCCTGTCGAATCCACCACGTCGCGTAGGTGGAGAACTTGTAGCCTTTGCGATAGTCGAACTTTTCGACCGCGCGAATCAGGCCGATGTTGCCCTCCTGGATCAAGTCCAGCAGGGACATTCCCCGACCGATGTACTTCTTGGCGACGCTCACGACGAGTCTGAGGTTGGCCTCGGCAAGGTGGCGCTGGGAGCGGTTACTCGTCTCCTTGGCCATCTCGATGTGGCGATAGAAGACTATCTCATAAGACTCGAGGGCGCTGTGGAGCTCTGGCCTTCCCACAACACTGGCAAGATCGCGTACATTGGGGTCCGACTTCAGAGCTTCGAGCACCGAAATCGGGAGGAGCCGGCTGCTCAGCGAGAAGGTCTGAAGCTGCTCTTTGGCAATGTCGGGTTCGGTGTTCAGCGCATCCGCCAGGAAGTTGACAACCTCCTGGGGCAGCTCACTGTCCAGCGCATCCCTAAGCTCTGGGAGCGCTATCACCTCGGACATCCGGCCCGAGAATGGGATCGCGTGATACCTGGAGATGGCGCTGGCTACTTCGTAATGAGCGGCGATGTACTGGAGAAAGTGGGCGACAATCATCCAGGCTCTCGGCTGCCTACCCTCCGGGGATGACAGCGTCTCCTCGACCTTGGCGATGTGTCGGCCTTCCTCGAAGTGGCGGGCGAGCTCACGTTCTTCCACGGCCTTGAGCAGGTTGACCCGGCCAATTTCGCGCAGGTACATGCGGACGGGATCGTCGATAATCTCGACGTTGCTTATGTCCTTTTCCCACTCCGCGGGAGCGGCTGTAGCGCCAGAGTCCACACGGGACGCGGACGTCCCATTTCTGGAGGGTCGGAGCGCGTCATACACGCCCTCCGATCGGTCCGGCGTGATGTCCTCGCCTGTCCTGAACCCGTCCTCTGTGGACCGGGTCGTACTGATTAGGTCGGCAGTGGTCGAGACCTCTGATACAAGCCCTCGCAGTACATCGTCGGCGCCATCGGTGCTGATACTTCTATTCATATACGCAACCCCGTTGTCCTGTGACTCTTATCCTGTCGATTGGCTCGAACCCTGCCCGTGGCCCGAAAGATGTATGAATGGCAATCCGGCTTAGCCCGATCTCATTGACTCCAGCTCCCTTATTCTTTGATTGACCTTTTGAACACGAGTCCCGACCTCTCTCTCAGGCGCCACGTTGGGCGCCTCTGTCTGGACGAGGCTCACTTGAAGATCGCGAAGGTGTCGCTCCTCAAGGCGAGAAAGGCACCGGTTGCGCGCCAGCTCACGCTCACTCGAAGACAATGGCGGAAACTCCTGCCCTTGCAGCCTGTCAAACAGCCCGTTCAGGACAGGGTCCAGCTCCTCGCGAAGCTCCTCAATTGTAGGACAGGCCAGCATTGTGGTAAATAGCTGGCGGTTTTCTGTATGGCGGAAGAATTGCGGATCTGTCTCGCGCACGCCCTCGATCAGGTTCGGATGCTTAATCAGTAGGGCGAGCACGTACTCTTCGACAGGCTCGGATGTGCCGCCTGTCAAGAGATTGGGGCTGACTTCCACGTTCGCGCCCGAGTCCGACTGGTCCCCAGCTCGCTGTCGGCGACCGCGCCGGCTCCCCTGGCTTCCAATGGACGCTCTCAGCGTGTCGAGAGGCACGTTAAGCTCTGAAGCAAGTTTATTCCAGTACTCGTACTGGTCCATCTCGTCGAGCTGGTTTATCAGCCGGGCCAGCTCCCGGGCGATGTTCGCCCTGCTGTCCGGGATAGTGAGATCGGTGCGTTTTACCAGCGCCGGTATCACGAAGTCCAGCAGTGGCTGTGCCTCGGCGACCGTGGATTCCCACAGCGAAGGATCGTTTCGAATGAGAGTGTCAGGGTCCTGACCAGTGGGAAGCTCCGCGATCTTTAGAGCCGGTGGCCTGAGCTGGCTCAGCACGCTTTGACTGGATGGGCTGCGTCTGGCGACCGCGCTACGAAACACTCGCCAGGACGACTCAAGACTCCGCAGGGTCGCCTCCTGGCCGGCCGCGTCCGGGTCGAGCGCGAGCACGAAATTCTGCGCCAGAGAGCGAAGCTGTGAGACCTGGTTTTCCGTGAGCGCAGTGCCCATGGAGGCGACGACGTTGGCATAGCCGTGCTCGTGGGCCGCGATCGCGTCCATGTAACCCTCTACGATAACCGCCGTTCCGGTCTGGCGAATTGTGGGAGCCGCCATGTGCAGCGCGTAGAGTGTGTTGCGCTTGTCGAACGCCTCGGTTGCGGCCGTGTTGATGTACTTGGGATTCGAGTCGTCCAGCGCGCGCGCTCCGAAACCTATGACTTTTCCTTCGCGGTCGCTGATCGGGAACATCAGCCGACCTCTGAAGAAGTCGTATGGCCTCCCGTCGTCGGCCTGTCTGACCAGTCCGGCAGCCAGAGCCGCTTCGCGGGTGACACCGAATGTCTTGAAGTGCTGCGCGAGGCTGTCCCACGAGTCTGGACTGAGGCCGAGCTTGAACCTGTCGCGCGCCTCCTGGCTGACACCGCGTTCGTCCAGGTAGGCGCGGGCCGCCTTGCCATGCTCGGACGCAAGCTGACTTTGGTAGAAGCTCGCGGCGGCGGCATTGGCGATTTGCGCGGCGTTAGATGCGGTGCGGTCCCGGTCCGGGCGCAGCTCGACACCCGCCCTTTGAGCCAGCGTCTTCAGCGCGTCTTTGAACTCAAGGTTTTCGGTGCGCATGACGAAGCTGAAGATGTCGCCGCCAACGGCGCAGGCGCCGAAACAGCGCCAGCTTTGGCGCTCCGGATTCACGATGAACGAGGGAGTGCGCTCCGTGTGGAACGGGCAATTCGCCTTGTAGGTCCTGCCGGACTGCTGAAGCGTCACGTGGGACGCGACGACGTCAACTATATCCAGCTTTGCCCGTATGTCGTCGATGACGGTCATTTGGCCGCTCTAATCCTGTGACTGTTCGTAAGCATATTCAGTGATCTGTACCAATGGCTCGCGGATGCCCTTCATGTGCCATGAAATGTGATCGATAGTGGAGCTCAGGTCAACCAGAGTATCCCCGACTGCGTCCCAGTTGTCTTCGGCTTTCAGGAACGCTTCTACCTGCTTTACGAGCGAGCTCTGCGCGCTCCAGAGGTCTCCGAGGTCAGTGCACATCTGGGACAGCTGTTCATCAAGCTCGTCCGGGAGGCCCATCTCCTTGAGCTTGATTACGACGCTGTGAGCCATGACGGACGCGCGCCGGGCCTGTTCGAGGCCGGGGTCTCGTTCGAGGTGTTTGTCGAGGTTTTGTTCAGAGGCCAAGTATCGCCCTTTCGGTAGAGTGTGGTCAGTTGAGGCCGACTGCGTAGTGGGTGATGTACGTCATCCATAAGTCTCGAACGGACTCGAGCGCCGCGGGCTGAATTTCGGGGTCCAGGTCGTTCACGTTGGCAAAGACGCCTTTCCAAAGCTCATCGACTTCGGCCTTCCACGGAGCGTACTCCAGCCCGTGGGCGTCGCGCTGCATAGCCTCCAGGTGCTCCCGGATCATTTTGATCTGGTTGCCTACCGTTCGTACACGTATGCGGTCCTGTGGGGTCAATGGGACGAATGCTCCTGGAATGGCAGGGTGATTCCGGGCTGGATGCTCTCAGCGACTCTCAAGGCGTAGTGATCAGTCATCCCGGAGATAAAATCTACTACGGCTTCGTCCTCGGAGCGACTGCGATGATCGTATTCGGGCGGAATCTCGCTGCGGTTGCTGTCGAAGTGCGAGTACAGCAGTCGCATGATCTCTCTCGCGGCCCTGCCTTGTGGCGACTCGTCGGTCGGGATATAGACCTCGTCGAACATGAACTCGCGCAGCGTATAGAACGCACTCCTCACTTCATCGCCCATCGAAATCATGGGAGTCCGTCCAGTGTGCGCCTTGTCCATTCCTGACGCGGGCCAGGAGGCAGCGATAATGTCCGAGACCATCGTGTCGATCCGCTCGGCGTGGGTCGTTCCCAGCACGTTGGCCACTTCACTTGGGAGCCGGCTGCAGGTAAGCATTTCCGCGCGAAAGGCGTCTGCAAGGTCGTGGTTCAGGTATGCCACGGCGTCTGAGATTCGGCAGATCTGGGCCTCGAGGCTCAGATCCTCCACCGAGGCCACGTCAAGAAAGTCACCCCTCGGCTTTGAGTGTCGCAGGATGCCCTGGCGGACCTCCCATGTCAGGTTGAGTCCTCGGCCTTCCTTCTCGAGTTGATCGACGATTCTGAGGCTCTGCTGGCTGTGCCTGAATCCACCTGGATACAGATCGGCGAGCTCGTCCTCTCCGATGTGGCCGAATGGGGTGTGACCCAGATCGTGTCCTATCGCTATCGCTTCTGTGAGGTCTTCGTTGAGGTCGAGCGCCCTCGCGATGGTTCGCGCGATCTGTGCGACCTCCAGGGTGTGGGTGAGCCTCGTAGCGTAGTGATCGCCGAGCGGGGCAATGAAGACTTGGGTCTTGCGCTTCAGCCTGCGGAACGCCTTGGTGTGGAGAATGCGGTCGCGGTCTCTCTGGAATTCCGAGCGCATGGGCGAGGGAGGCTCGGGCGTCGCGCGTCCCCTGCTGCTTGCTGCCCGTTGAGCGAACGGAGACAGGCGGCGTTCTCGATCATCCAGACGCGATCCGATTGCGTCCGCGATGTTAGAGGGCAGTCGGGAAATGCTTGCAGTCGGCGTCGAGATTAGATCGGGCCTCCCATTGTGACCGAGATGTACGAGCGTCTTCTCGATCCGATGCCGTATTGTAGCATAGGCGACGAATTGTCAAGCTACGTTCACGCCATGGTGTTTTCGGCGTGATCCGTCGTGCAGAGACAGCGACGCGATTCAGGCCCTAATCTCCGCTGATCTTTACCCCAGCCATGTCTTCGATGAAGTTGGCAATCGCCGAGTGGTCGGCGTTGCCCTTGCCCTCGTTCATGAGTGACACGATCATCTGCTGTACGAGCGAGGTTACGGGAAGTCCGACACCCAGCTCCTTGCCGGTCTGGATAGCGTTATTGAGGTCCTTGTTGTGAAGAACGATCCTGAACCCCGGCTCGAAGTTGCCGTCGATCATCATGGGACCCTTAGCGTTGAGCACGTTCGACCCGGCGAGGCCGCCCTTGATGGCGTCGAAAACGGTCGATGGGTCCAGTCCGGCCTTCACTGCGAGCGTCAACGCCTCTCCGACTGCCTCTATGTTGGCCGCCACGATGATCTGGTTGGCGAGCTTGGTGGTGTTTCCAGCGCCGTAGTCTCCGCAAAGCACGATGCTGGCCCCGACTGCCTCGAGCATTTCCAGGTGAGCGTCGAACACTTCCTGCTTGCCGCCGACCATGATCGCCAGGGTGCCCGATATGGCTCCGGGTTCACCCCCTGAAACGGGAGCGTCGAGGAAGTCCACGCCCTGAGCTTCGCAGGCGGCGGCGATCTTCTGAGAGCTTGCGGGAGCGATCGAGCTCATGTCAATCACGACCGAACCCTCGGACGCCCCTTCCAGGACTCCGTTTGGTCCCAGAATTGCCGCCTCTGAGTCTGCCGAGTCGGGGACCATAGTGATGACGACAGGCGCGGCTGCCGCTACTTCAGCCGAGGACGACGCCGGCTTGGCCCCGTCGCTAACCACCTCTTCCATTGCCGAGCCGACTACATCGTAAACCGTCAGCGAGTATCCGGCCGTCATGAGATTCCGCGCCATTGGCTTGCCCATGATGCCCAGTCCGATGAATCCTACGTCGCCGCTTGGCATGGTGATCTCCTTGTGGTCAGCTATCCGGTCTAAACGCGAGCGCTGGAAGTATATCCGTTGTGATGGGTGAAAGGTTAATCCGTAGTATGTTGCTGGTCAAGGGGAGACGCAAGCGCAGGGATTGACTGCCAAAACTCCGGTAGATACCATCTGTATGTTTTCGCACGTACGACAATGGCTGAATTCAGCCCCTTCGCAGGAAGCATGAGCAACGACATTCCAAGCTGGTCCCGAGTTCAGCAGCTTCTGCATGACATCATGGGACGGTGGGAGCGCAAGGAGGGCCGCAAGGGTCTTCCTGGAATCCACGATTATGAGTGGGCGACTCCGGCGGATCTGGCCCGTGACGAGGCCATGGGCATGAAGTTCATAGAGCCTGGACTCCCGGCTGAGGAGACGGCGCTGATTATCTCCCTGCGCAAGGGGTTTGGTTCGATACCCAGAATGCCAATGGGCGGCCCGTTCATCAAGTCCGATGAGATCGACGAGATCTCTCGCTGGATCGACGCGGGGATGCCTGAGTAGGAGGCGCCGGTTGGACGACAGGCCCAGCAGCAGCGTCCGGCTCACGTGGCAGGACGGGTTCAGGTTCGATTCCAGGGACACCCATGGCCATAGTATAACTCTCGACGCTCCGCAGTCTGACGGAGACTCGTTCGAGGGGTTCATGCCCGGCGATATGCTGCTTACGGCGCTGGCCGGCTGCAGCGGCATAGACGTTGTCAATATTCTCGCCAGACAGCGCCAGCAAGTTGACGGCCTGGAGATTAGCGTCAGCGGACGCCAGAACCCCGAGCCTCCTTGGGCATGGGAGGACGTCGCTATTCACTACACGCTCCGAGGCAGCGAGCTGAACCCGCGCCTCGTGGAGCGCGCAATCGACCTGTCTGAGAACAAGTACTGCTCGATCGGGGCTACCATTGGCGGTGTGACCAGGGTCAGCAGCACTTTCGAAATTGTCGAGAGCTAGTTAACCAAGGAGCTACCCGTGGCAGACATCACGCCAATCGATTCAGAATTGCTGGAAACGCTTCGAGTGATTCCATCGTGCTCGATCGCCAACGCGATCGAGACGTTCAACATCCAGCCTCGAAACGTGGGCTTCATGGGGCCTGAAATCAAGAGCATCTTTCCGAACATGGGCCACATGATCGGCTACGCGGTTACCGCCAAGATCGTGGCCGACGCGCCGCCGTCAGGCCACATGAACGTCGCGCGGACGGAGTGGGTGGACGAGATAATGAAGGCGCCCGCTCCGCGGGTGCTGGTTCTCGAAGACATCGACTACCCGAACCCGATCGGGTCGTTCTGGGGAGAGGTACAGGCGAACCTGCACAGGGCGCTTGGAGCGGTCGGAACCGTGACCAACGGTGGCGTGCGCGACCTCGACGAGATGCAGGAAGTCGGGTTCTTCGCGTTCGCCTCGTGCGTCCTAGTCTCTCACGCCTACGTACATATAACGGACGTGAGTGTGCCGGTGAAGGTGGGCGGACTGGAAGTCGTGCCCGGCGACATCATACAGGGTGACCAACATGGGGTCATCAAGATTCCAAGAGAGATCGCCGCGGAGATTCCCGATGCCGTCAAGCGCGTAGAGCAGAACGAGCAGGAGATGATCGGCTATGCCAACTCCGCCGACTTTACTGTCGAGGGTCTCAAGGAGATGCTGGCCCAGCGTTACTAGAAGACCAACATTGTGATCGGAGCCAGCTATGTCGTCTCCCAAGGTCGCGTTTATCACCGGACTTCCAGAGCAGGTCGTGGAAGTGGCGCTCGGGTACAACCCCGAAGGATGGACCACTGAGGTCGTCTATGGAGACACCTCTCTCGAAGAGCAGAAGCGGGTGGTGGCGGATGCCGACTTCATCATGGTGTATCGCGCGTCGCTTCACGACGACGTTCTCAGGGCCGCACGAGCAGTCCGCATGGTGCAGGTGCTCTCCGCGGGTTACGATAGCATGAACCTGCGGCTGATGCGCGACCTCGAGGTGCCCTGCTGCAACAATGGAGGCGCGAACTCGCGGGCTGTTGCCGACCATGCGGTGCTGCTCATGCTGGCGGTGTACAAGCAGCTCATGGCGGCCGAACGGTCAACCCGTGAGGGCAGGTGGAGTCAGCCCATTACCGGGCTGAACACTTTTGAGATGGCTGACAAACTGGTTGGAATTCTTGGACTTGGCAACATCGGGCGACAGGTGGCGAGGCGTGTGCAGGGGTTCGAGGCCAGAGTGCAGTACCACGATCTGTTCCCGTTGGCGCGCGAGCTCGAGGACGAGCTCGGAGTCACTCGCGTTGGTATCCGTGAGCTGTTCGAGACGTCGGACATCATCTCGGTCCACACGCCGCTCACTCCGGGCACGAGGCACATCGTCAGCAGCGAGCTAATCGGGCTGATGAAGCCCACCGCGGTGTTCATAAACACCAGCCGGGGGCCTGTAGTGGATGAGTCCGCGCTTACAGACGCTCTGCGCGAGGGTCGAATCTCGGCCGCGGGCCTGGACGTATTCGAAAAAGAGCCTATCGATCACGACAATCCGCTGGTAACCGTCCCATGTGCGGTGGGG
>JAAXHZ010000143.1 GCA_012270625.1 Dehalococcoidia bacterium
ATCTGGACCATCAGGCTGACGCCGGTCACCACCACGAGCATCACGGCTGTCAGCGGGTCCATCAAGATACCGACGTTGAATGTGAACGCGCCCACGCTCAACCACTCGTGGACCTCGTAGTCGATGTGGCCGTGATTGGCGATCGTGCTGAACAGCGCCGCCACCGAGATGACGAAGCTGAGGCCGATGGCCAGAATGGTTAGCCAACCGGCCGACTTGCCAAGAACGTCAAGACCGGACGTCGTCCTGGATCGGACATAGGCCAGTGGCCATATGACAAATCCAATGATGACAAACGACGCGAGTGGCGCGAAGAGGGTGAGCCATACGAGCGATTCGGAGATCATCTACAGCTTCCTCAGAATCTCGTCGGCTACGTGTTCTCTGCCCTTGGGAACGTACACCTTGAAGGGAGTCCTCTCTCCCCAATCCATGATGTCCCCAACCGGAAGTATCTTCGTGGGCAGGCCGTCACCTTCCAGAAGGTCTTTCCACATCTCAGCCATCATCAGGCTGGGCACTGTGCGGTATTCAACCCACATACGAACTTTTCTATCCTCTTCTCATCCTGATCTCGTGGCGCCCACACCGAGTCTCGAAGGTACGCGCGCCGTATGGAAAGAAAACTACTTCCTCATCTGGGTCGCGTCCGTTACGAAGACGGTCGAGCGACTGCGGTAGATGGCAATCACTATCGCGAGTCCGAGCGCCACCTCGGCAGCCGCAATCGTGATGATAAATATCGAAAACACCTGACCTGTCAGCAGCAGATGCGCCATTTGGTCAGCGCCGCTGGCAGGACGGCCATACAGCGAGACGGGCACCGTGTACCTGGAGAACGCCACCGCTGCCAGGTTGACAGCATTGAACATCAGCTCGATCGACATGAGCACGGCAATCGCGTTGCGCTTCGACAGCGCTCCGTACAGCCCTATGGCGAAGAGTATCGCCGAGACTATCAGGAAATTGTCGAGGCTCAATTCAGGCCCTTTCCCGCGCCATCTGAATTGCTTCGCCGGAATGGCGCAGCGCAGTCCGGCGCAGCGGAGACCGATTCACAAACAATGGAAAGCTCCCGAAATACAAAAGAGATTCACCTTTCGCGAATCAGCGCCAACGCGCCTATGATTGCCGCCAGCAGCACAACCGACGCCACTTCGAACGCCAGCACGAAGTCCTGCACCAGCAGTCGGGCGATCCAGGGAATCGTATTGGAAAAGACCTCCCCTACCCTCGACGTCGCTGCCGCGCTGAGCTGCCCGCCCTGTATGACACTGTCCAGAATTATCCAGTCCGTCTGGAGCGTGACGAAGATGGCGAGAACGCCGAACAGCGCTGCCAGAATACCTACGGGTATTCGCATCGAGTGCGCGGGACTGCCTGTCTCGACCTCTCCCGTCATCAGAATGGCAAAGATTATCAGCACCGATATGGCGCCGACGTAAATCAGCACCTGAACGGCAGCTATGAACTCGGCCCGGAGCAGAACGAACATCCCCGCGACCGCCAGGAACGAGACGATCAGGAACAGCGCCGCCCTGAACAGGTTCCGCATCTGGACCACGGCGAACGCCGCGACTATGCTGCTCACTGCCAGCACCCAGAAGACTATATCGACGATCAGGGACGCCTCGGCCCCCTGGCCTGGCATCATCTCTGGCCCCAACGTGTCTGCTGCTCAGTCAGGGAAGGCCGTTCGTGCCGGTGGACCTCCTGCGAGTCCGCCTCATCGCCCTCCAGCGGGTTGTAGTCATGGTCCGCCGCCAGCTGCGGCCTGAACCAGTGGCTTGGGCGCTTGGGAGCCGCGACCAGCCTCGCCTTGTCTATAACAAGGTCGCGACGGCTGTATCTGCCTTCCTCGAATCCGCTGCCCATGTGGAGCGCGTCATATGGGCACGCCTCGACACACAGGCCGCAGAACATACACCGGCCAATGTCTATGTCGAATACCTCCAGGAAGTACTTGTCGCCCTCCTGAATGTCGGTCTTGGCCGGGTCCGTAACGATTCGAATAATGCCGAGCGGACAGTATTTCGCGCAGGACGCGCAACCCGTGCAGCGGTTCTCGTACCAGGAGAACTCCTCTCCCCTGAACCTCGGATGCTGGTACTGGCGATCGCGCACGCTGGTCAGACCCATGAGCGCTCTCAGTGACTCGCCAGGACGCCTGAGCGCGAACACAACCGGGTTCTGATTGTTCATCCTCGCAAGGCCGATCAACCCGATCTTGCGATCCGGGTATTGGTGGACTGTAAATACACGACCTGGAGCGACGAGATTCTTCATCGTCACCCCAAGTCCCTTGAAAAGTGAGAGGCCATACATAGTTTAATCAGCCTCCGCGTACATATTTGCTAGTGGCGCTTCTTTGTCCTGGGCTGTTCCAACGCCGTACTTCAGCATCAGTCGGCATCCGCGTACATGTTCGCCAGCGGAGNNCCCAGTTTATCGCGGACATGATCCAGAGCGAACTCGTCGAGATGTTGCCCGCGTCGTCCTGGAATATCACGACCTCGATCGCGATCGCGAATATGTTCAGCAGTGAGAGGGCAAACAGCCCCTTCCACGCGAATCCCATTATCTGGTCAACGCGCAGCCTGGGCCAGGTCGCCCGTATCCACAGCAGCACGAACACAACCACGAACGTCTTGACTATAAACCAAATCTGCCCCGGGATGGGCGAGAAGCCGTTCGTGCCTCCCAGGAACAGGGTCACTATTATCATCGCGTTTATGATCGGGGCCATGAACTCGGCCAGAAACAGCAGCGCGAACTTGATGCCGCTGTATTCCGTGTTGTAGCCGGAGCCCAGCTCAGACTCGGCCTCGATCTGGTCGAACGGCGTCCTGCTCATCTCCGCCGATGCCGCGGCCGCGAAGATCAGGAAGCCGAGAGGCTGCACGATCAGGAACGGCACCGACTGGCTCTGGACTATGTCGAACATGGCGAGAGACCCAGACAGGATCAGCACGCCCACCACTCCCAGCGCCATGGGCACCTCATAGCTGACCAGCATCGCCACTCCACGCATAGCGCCGAGCATCGCGTACTTGTTCGCCGAACCCCACCCGGCCATGAATATGGCGATGGTGTTGACCGAAGTCACGCCCAGCACGAACAGAATGCCGATGTTCAGCCGCCCGAGGAACGTGTTCTCTCCGAACGGCACGACCGCCACCACGATCAGCGTTGGCACCAGCAGAACGACCGGCGCGAGGAGCATCACCCAGCGGTCCGCCTCGTCCGGAGTCGTGTCTTCCTTTGTGATGAGCTTGACAAGGTCGGCGATGGGCTGGAGCACACCATATGGCCCCCACCGATTGGGACCCAGCCTGTTCTGGAACCTGCCTAGAACACGCCGCTCGAACCACGTATATACCGCAGTGGACATCACCATCGCGTTGATGACGATAAATGCCAGCAGCACCGCTCCAGCGGTAAATACCACCCAGTCCAGGCTTTCCGGAGCGAAGCCGTCCAGGAAGTCATAGATGCTGTCGAAGCTGATTATCCCATCGAGGAGTGATCCGTCGTTCACCGGTCCACCTCACCAAGGACGATATCGACAGACCCAAACGTCGTTATCAGGTCCCCCATCTTTCCGCCCACGAGCATCTCGCGCAGAGGATTCAGGTTGATAAACGATGGCGCCCGCACTTTGCACCTGTACGGCGATATGCCTCCGTCGCTAACCAGGTAGAATCCAAGCTCACCCTTCGGGCCCTCGACGGCGGCGTAGGCGTCGCCTTCGGGTGCGCGGATGAAGAAGGGAGCTTCTGTACGCACGGACCCCTCCGGGATCTGCTCGATGCACTGCTTGATGATCCGCACGCTCTCGCGCATCTCCTGGACGCGCACGATGTACCGGTCGAAGTTGTCTCCATCACTGCCGATGGGAATGTCGAACTCAAGCCGATCGTACACCTCATAAGGGTCCGCTTTTCTCAGGTCCCACTGGACCCCGGCGGCGCGAAGCATAGGGCCGCTTACCGAGTTGTCGATCGCCTGCTGGGCAGATAGCGTCCCCACGCTGCGTGTGCGCGTTAGCACAATCTCGTTCCCGGTAATCAGGTCTTCCAGCTCGTCAATCGAGGCTGGCAGGTCCTCCACGATCCTGTCGAGGGCAGGCCAGAAGTCATCCGGGGCATCTTGGAAGACGCCGCCAGGACGCATGTAGCTCAGTGTAATTCGAGCGCCGCACAGCATCTCGAAGAGGTCCAAGATCCTCTCACGCTCCCTGAAGCAGTACATCAGGGGCGTTGCGAAAGCTCCCAGGTCGTTCAGGAGGAACCCCGTCGCCATCATGTGGCTGGCTATGCGTTGAAGCTCCGCGCTGATTACGCGAATGTACTGGGCCCGCTCGGGAACTTCTATGCCCGCCAGCTTCTCGACCGCTTTAACGTACGCCAGATTGTTGGACATGCTCGCGATGTAGTCCATACGGTCTGTGAGCGTGACAATCTGGACGTAAGTGCGCGACTCTGCCAGCTTCTCTGAACCCCTGTGCAGATAGCCGAATACCGGCTCGACGTCCAGCACTACCTCACCATCGAACGTGACGCGCAGCCTGAACACCCCGTGCGTGCTTGGGTGCTGAGGCCCCAAGTTTATCGTGACTGGCTCGGTCCTGATGGTCATTGACGTCGCTGGCTATGGCCGGACAGCCGCCCTAGCCCAAAAAGTCCTTCCTGAGCGGATGCCCCGGGAAGCCCTCCCACAGCATTACTCGCTTCATGTTCGGGTGTCCCTCGAAGTGGATGCCCATTAGATCCCAGATTTCTCTTTCCTGCAGGTCCGCGCCCTTCCACACATCATAAACCGAGTGAATAACAGGCTCGTCCCTGCCATAGACTCTGGACTTGACCACAAGGCTGGCGTTACGTCGCAACGATAGCAGATGGTACACCATCTCGAAGTACTCGACGTAGTCAACCGCGGTCAATGAGTTCAGAAACGAGAAGTCGAACGCAGGGTCGCTCTTCAGCAGTTTGGCGACAGGTAGAATATGTTCAGGCAGTACCCAGACATCCATCTGCGTACTGTCCACAACCGCGCCTGGGATCGACTCATTGATCCGTAGCGCCGCATCCTCCCCAGAGTGTGTCCTGGTCAATTTGTGGACTTACTTCCTTCTCTGCTGAATGGAGTAGCGCTTGATCTTCTCGTGCAGCTGCATGATCCCATACAGAAGAGCGTCGGGTCGGGGTGGACAGCCGGGCACATAGACATCAACCGGAATAATGTGGTTGACTCCCGGCACCACGCTGTAGGAGCCGTAGTATGGCCCGCCACTCGTAGCGCAAACTCCCATGGAGATCACCCACTTAGGCTCAGCCATCTGCTGATAGACACGCTCGATCGCCGGCGCCATCTTCCAAGTTACGGTGCCCGCAATGATAATCAGGTCCGCCTGCCTCGGTGACGGTCTGAACACCTCCATGCCAAACCTGGAAATGTCGAACCTTGACATCGCGCTCGCCATCATCTCGAACGCGCAGCAGGCCAAACCGAACGACAACGGCCACACGGCAGACTTGCGCCCCCAGTTTATTAGCGCGTCAACGGACGTGACGGCTATATTGCGATCGAACTCCTCTGGGACTTCGATCAAAGGCTCAGCAAGCGCCTCCGTATGAGTCGCCTTGAGATGGTTTACGTAGTCGCCCTCTTCCCTGTCGAGGTCCCAAGTGGACTGGTGCAAAAGAAGGCGGGCTGTTGGATCCTGCGTCATGCCTCAGCTCCACTCCAGCGATCCCTTGCGCCAGGCGTAGAGCCACCCGACCACAAGGATCGCAACGAACACCAGCATCTCCAGAAGTACAAAAGCGCCGAACTGGGCCGAAAGCAGCCCGAAGCTGGCGGCCCATGGGAATAGAAACACGACTTCGACATCGAAGACGACAAAAATCAGCGCAAAGGAGTAGAATCTAAAATTGAACTGGCTCCATCTACCGGAGAGCGTCTCGAATCCACACTCGTAGATCGCCTTCTTCACGGGGTCGGGAGCGTATGGCCTGATCTTGAGCACGGTCAGCGCCCAGCTGGCTATCAGCATCCCGAGCGGCACTGCCGTAGCTACCGCGATGAAGATGGCAATCAGGGCGTACTGCCGGAAATACTCATCAAGCATGTCGTTGTGGACGACTCCCTGAGCTAAGGCGGGGATGACTGCGCGAACGAGGTAGAGAGGCTAAAAATCCGTCCGGGCCAAGTTCTGAGTTCGGGCGAAATATAGCACACGCACCTTGAAACCTGCAAGTGAAAAGTCTTACAAACAGAGTTGCAGCGAGACCGTGAGCGAGCTTTGAATACCGCACCGACATCCCCCGACAGCGCCCAGCGCGTGCCGCTGCCTCCCATGATAGACCGTTACGGGGAGTCCATTCAGAGCGCGCTGCGATCCGGGCTGTCGCAGCGCCACTCGTTCGTGTACGACATGCTCAGGTACTACATGGGCTGGGCAGACGAGACTGGCGCCCCGATAGCGGCGACCACTGGAAAGGCCGTCAGACCATCCCTCTGCCTGTTCGGGTGCGAAGCAGTGGGCGGCGCTGTCTCCCAGGCTATCCCGGCGGCGGCGGCGCTGGAGTTCATCCACAACTTCTCGCTCGTGCACGACGATATCCAGGACGAAGACGAGACGCGCCACGGTCGCAAAACGATCTGGGCCGTGTGGGGAAAGTCAAAGGCATTGGTAGCCGGCAACGTACTCCGAGTCGTAGCCGACTCCGCCCTCCACGGGCTGATCTCAGCGGGATTGGACACAAGTCGCGCCGTGACGGCTGCCCAGCTACTGACAGAATCCTACCTGGAGATGATAGAGGGCCAATACATGGACATCTCGTTCGAAGGCCGACACGACATCGGCATGGAAGACTATCTCCGGATGATCTCTCGCAAGACTGGCGCCCTGCTCAGGTGCTCGCTGAACCTCGGTGCGGCAGTCGGCACCAAAGATGCCAGGACCGTAGCCGCGTTCAGGGAGTGCGGAAGGGCGCTCGGGTACGTGTTCCAGATCCGCGACGACGTCCTGGGCGTCTGGGGACAGGAGGACGTCACCGGCAAGCCCGTTGGCGCCGACATCAGGCGCAAGAAAAACTCTTACCCCGTGGTTTACACGATGGAGAACTCCGGAGATGCCAATGGCAAGCGACTATCTGGCATCTACGAAAAGGACGAGCTGGACGAGACAGACGTCGCATCGGTCCTAAAGATCATGGACCAGGTCGGAGTCCGCGATCAGGCTGGCGCGGAAGTAAGCGCGTGGGCGGACATTGCGATGCAGGCGCTGGCCCCGATCGAGATGTCGCCATCGGCCCGACAGGAGATCGAAGAGTTTACCCACTTCCTCATGGTCAGGGATAGATAGCGGCCTGCCAACCCCAAGGGTGCAGTCACTCAACGCAGATAATCCGCCAGAAAGTCACCCCGCATCCGGCACGTGACCAACTCACTATCGTCCAGTGCCTCGTACAACGGAACGTCCGTAGTGACAAGTACATCGGTGCTGGCTGACAAGTACGCTGAGACTAGATACACATCTTCCCTCGGCAATCGGGTCAGCAGTCCCTTGGGAATGGCTCTCGTGTCCTCTGCCTGGACCCTAAGCGCCCTGTCACTGTCGTCATACAGGCTGCGGAACACTTTGCTGATTACTCTGCGACGTGGGTCCGAGAACCTCATCAGACGATTGGCTTTGCTAGTCCAGCGGGGTTCATTGGGGACTATCAAACTATCGGCAGACCGCTCGAATGTGCGCAGGAACTGCACCGTCTCTCGTTGCCTCCACTCACCGTTCTCACCCCAAAGATCGTGGAATATCCACTCGTTGAGGAGGATTTTCATAGGCCCCAATCAGCGTGATTCGGAGCTATGACCAAAGAGCACGGCCATATCCTCTAGTTCAGCGGATATGAATGAGCTAAGACCGCCTTGGATCTGCCCATCCGGAGTTGCCTCCTGCTTCGTGAACTTGCTCTCTCCGTCCACTTTCTCAGCGAAGATAAAAGAGACGTCGTCCACGTCTATCTTTCCCGCCGCGATCTGGGCCAACAGCGATAGCACGAAAGTCTCGCTGTGGGTGGATACGATAATCCGCTTGTCCTGATTGGATGTGATGTTCACCATGGCGTGCACGAGCTTTCTGACCATCGAGGGGTGGAGGTGTATCTCCGGTTCCTCAATGGCGATTACTTTGGTCTTGGAGTACAGGCAGATGGTGAGCATGTATGCGAGTTGGTTTATGCCAAATCCTTCGTTGACCATAGATACTGCCGTGTCGCCGTTTCTGGGCACGGAGTCTAGGTTGAATATCGAAGTACCTACCTGCATACGAACTCCAAGCTGACGATCGGCGACCGACTCCAGCAAATGGCTTACGGAGTATTCGAGATACCGGTCGGTAGCTAGTAGCGACGCCACTTCATCGTCCGTAGCTAGAGAGGACGTCACCTTCGATACGCTGTACACCGGGGTTGCGAATCCGCGCCTGAGAGGGACAAATCCCACATTACGTGCTAGTTCCATGGGTGAATTCGCGTTCGTAATGTTGTGGGATACAACTGAGGGATCAATGCCGTAATCGTCCTGTTCAAGCCCTACACTGATTCCATTCCAATTCAGGTAAGTAGGCGGTTCAGAGTAGCGGGCAAGTTCATCCGATGTGGCCAAATGTAGCCTGACGGACGTCTGCTGATCTCCGCGATATGGAAATGGGATTTCAAGGCTCATATAGGCTGGTTGAAACCTCATGTTTGGACCTACAAAGTCTACATATACCTGTCCGCCAAAGTCCGCAATTGATAGCCTTACCATAGACACCCGGTCTTCACCCAGCACAGTCAGGGAAATCGACACCGGTATTTCGCCAACATGATTTCGCACAACCTCCCTCAAGCCCCCGAGGCTGATAGTGGGATACGAAAACAGACTCGGAACGTTCTGGGCCGGATTGGTGAAAAAATTTCTGAGAGTGAGCAGCCCGTAGATCAGAGACGACTTGCCTGAGCCGTTTGGCCCGTAGATAACGGTCATAGGCGCAATCTCAACCGTGGCGTCGCGGATCGAGCGGAAGTTCTCCATGTGGAGCATGTACGTGTCCGCCATCTGTCTGCCTCCATATCGATCCTCGTTGTGCGCCACCGACACCAAGTAACTCAATCTGAGTCTATCAGACAACCTCTAGGCGAATCCTGTTAAGATGCTCAGTGACGAAAACTCGGTGAGGCGTTGCTAAAGACCAGTGTTTTCACCCTCCACGCACACAGCGGCCGCCGAACTCGACAGGGCCTACGACCACTGTCAGCAGGTAGCGAAAGAGCGCGCCAAGAATTTCTACTATGCCTTTCGCACGCTCCCGCTCCGTAAGCGTCGCGCCATCTACGCGGCATACGCTATCTGCCGACTTTGGGACGACATCGCAGACGACGATGCGCCACTTGCCGAAAAGCGCCGCATGTTCGCCGACACACGACGCACGCTGACCGAGACCCTATCACGCCAATCCGACCAGCCGAGCGGCGATTGTTGGCTGCGCCTGCCGCCTGAATTCATTGCTCTGTCAGATGCGACCAGCGCTTTTGGTATCCCTGTAAGATACTTCAACGAGATACTGGAAGGCGTCGAGTCAGACCTCGTAAAGGCCAGATTTTCCGATTTCGCTGAGCTTCGCAGCTACTGTTACAAGGTCGCCTCGGTCGTCGGACTGATCTGCATCGAGGTCTTCGGATATGACGACCCCAGCGCTGAAGGCTACGCGGTTGACATGGGCATCGCTTTGCAATTGACGAACATACTCCGCGACCTCAATGAAGACGCCGAACGCGACCGCATATACATACCCCAGGACGAGATGGCAGAGTTCGGTTACACAGAAGAAGACTTGAAGAATCAGGTCGTCAACGAACCGTTCAGATCTCTAATGAAGTACCAGGTAGAACGCGCCAGGTCGTATTACGAGCGTTCCAGACCTCTGTTCGGCATGGTCGAGCTGGAGTCCCGGACCTGTCTGCGCGTTCTGCACGAAGCATACTCCGCCATCCTCGACAGGATCGAACAGTCTGGGTTCGACGTCTTCTCACAGCGGATCGGACTGAGCGCCAGCGAGAAGCTGCTGATTACCGCGCGGCTGTGGATCAGCAGCGCCGCGCTGGGCATTCCGGTAGTCAGGCGGCTGCTGTAGCGGACATGCACGCCCTTATTCTCGCGCCATTCGACGAGCGTCAGATCGCGCGGCTCCGCGCCGAGATGTACGTTACGTATGAGAGCTGGCTGGATACACGCGCGCTGACCGACCCCGACGAGCTCGCCGAACGTATCCGATCTGAAGACATCTCGATACTGGTCGTAGAAGCTGACTTTGTGTTCGAGGAGACATTCGAGGACTGCCCAGGGCTGAAGTTCGTAGGCATCTGCCGCGCTGCGACGAACCAGGTCGATCTTCACGCCGCCGCCGATCATGACGTACTGGTGGTCAACACGCCGGGTCGCAACGCTCGCGCCGTGGCCGAGCACGCCTTCGCGCTAATGATGTCGCTGGCCCGGCAGATTCCGCAGGCCCATGATTACGTCAGATCGGGTCGCTGGCGCCATCCCGCAGCGAGCTATACTGACTTTCGTGGAATCGAAATCTACTCTCGCACAGTCGGCATCGTAGGCATGGGAGCGATTGGACGAACTCTCGCCGATTTGTGCATGGGATTTGGCATGAGAGTGGTCGCCTACGACCCATACGTGGGCGATGTGCCCGACGGCGTCCGCATGATGGACCTTCGTTCGCTCGCCCAGGAGTCTGACTTCGTCAGCGTCCACGTCCCGACAACCCCGGACACCATCGGTCTCCTGAACGCCGAATTCTTCAGATCGATGAAGCCGTCGGCATACCTGGTAAGCTGCTCGGACTACTGCATTGTCGATGAGTCATCACTGCTTTACGCGCTTCGCGAACGTCGCATATGCGGAGCCGCGCTCGACGTATTCGAGACCCATCCTATCGCCCCGGACAGTCCGCTGCTGGAGCTGGAGAATATCATTCTGACGCCTCACATCGGAGGAGCGACCGACGGGACGGTCGAGCGCCATTCGAGAATGATGGCAGACGATATTCTCCGCTTCATCAAAGGCCGACGACCTGTGAATCTGGTCGTTCCCGAAGTGTGGCGTCCACAAGATGGCTGACGATCTAGCGCTGGTTATCGACGCCGGATCGAGCTCGATCCGCTGCCATCTGGTTGAACCTGCCGGTGAGATCACACGCTCCGTCTCGCGGCCCTGGATATACCAGGATGAGCCGGACACGAGCGCATTCGAGAGGAGCTTCGATCTCGAAGCATGTTGGCAGTCGCTGTGTGGCGCGATTCTACAGTGTGTTGGCGATGCCGGGCAGCGGCCCTCGGCGGTCGCAATAACGTCACAGCGCCAGTCGTTGGTCTTCACAGACAGCGAGGTACGTCCGATACTTGCGGGACCCAACACTGACATTCGCGCCGTGTTTAACGGAGCAGCGCTCGACCTACAACATGGGCAGCTACTCTACGACACCACAGGCCATCGTCCAGCCTTTATGATGGCCGCAGGAAAGCTGGCATGGCTGTGTAACGTTCGACCCTCGGCATACTCCCGCTTGGCTCATGTCATCACTCTCGCGGACTGGCTGGCTTATCAGCTAACCGGTCAGCTTGCCTGCGAGCCGACTCTGGCCGCGGCCAGCGGCCTGATCGACATCCGCACACGCGCCTGGGCATCTGAGATGTTCGACATGCTGGAGCTGAATTGTCCAGAAGCGCCACTGTGTGAGGCCACAGAGTCACGCGGGAGCGTGATCTCTGACGATGTCGGCCCTATCGCTGGGGCCACTGTGGTCGTCGCGGGCGCGGACACTCAATCTGGCACGATCGGCGCCGGAGTCACAGCGACGGGGCAGGCCACGATAGTCGCCGGCTGGAGCGCGCCTGTCCAGATGCTGACTCCCGACCCGATCCTGTCACCTGGCATGAAGACGTGGACAGGTCTGTTCCAGGCGCCGGACTTATGGGCAATGGAGAGCAGCGCGGGAGACATCGGGAACGTTTGGCGCTGGCTCGCTGAAACCATGTTCGGCGGAGAGAGTGATTACGTTCAGATGGACAGGCTGGCCGCCTCAGCTCCGCAGGGTTCGATCGGCGTCACGAGCCACTTTGGGCTGCAAGCGATGGACGTTTCGACGGTGGGTATGAGACTTGGCGGCATACTCTTCCCCACTCCAATGACAATGGGAGGCCCAACGTCCGGTCAGATCAGCCGCGCCGCCCTGGAGTCCTTCGCGTACGCGATCAGGGCCAACCTCGAACAATTGGAGCGCGAGTCCGACATCACCGCGAGCCGCGTTGCGTTCGGAGGGGGCTTGAGCCGGTCGAGTACATTCCGGCAGATTCTACCTAGCGTCTTGGGACGTCCCATCTCAATGTTCCGACAGCCCGACACCACAGCCAGGGGCTCGGCCATGATCGCGAGGACAGCCATTGGCCAATACAGGTCGCTAGCCGAATCGGCCAATGCACTGTCGCATCTCGAGCATACCGCAGAGCCTGATCCGTCAGACGAAGCCGAGTACCATGACCACTACGAATACTGGCTGGATGTCCATGAGAGTATCGGTCCGCTGTTGGAGTGAACTCCACTCCACTGGCATAAACCAACCTGAACTCTGTATAAACTATCCGTATAGACTCCCATGCCCAGCAAGTGGAACAGCCAGAGACAAGCAGTAGCAGCTGCCGCTCGAAAGATGGCCGACCTCGGCCTTGTGACCGGCACGGCAGGCAACATAAGCGTTAGGCTTGCCGACAAAGCCGGGCGAGACCTGATGGCTGTCACGCCCGCATCGACCCAGTATGAGTCCATGGCCTCTGACGACATCGTCGTCACCGACTTCGACGTCGAACCTGTGGCGGGAGACCGAGCGCCTTCATCCGAGAGCCTGCTGCACGTGGGAATCTACCAGCGTCGGCCCGATGCCGGAGCCATAGTGCACACCCACTCCATCTACTCCAGCGTCCTGGCCGTGGCCGGAATTGACCTTCCGCCGGTGATAGACGAAGTTGTGGTCTATGTCGGCGGCATAATTCGCGTGTCGAGATACGGCTTCCCCGGCACAGAGCAGCTGGCCGACAATGTGTGCGACGCCTTGGGGAGCAACAAGGCGGCATTCATAGCCAATCACGGGGCCGTAGCGGTCGGACGCTCCCTCGATGAGGCAATGGACATATGCCTACTGGTCGAGCGAGCGTCCCAGATCTACGTAATGGCCAACGCGATCGGTCAGGTGACGCCAATCCCGGGAGAGTACGTCGAGGCGTCAACCGCAATCTACAGAATGCGTAACCCGGACATAGGAGACAAACGCTGATGGTCACTGTCCCCGGATTTCTGCTCAGGAGGCTGTACGTCAAACAGAGCCTGACCAATACCGAAGACGGATTCCAGTTCGAGCTGATGAACAGGCTCGGCTCAGGATACTCGCACAGGGTTCATCCGCTGACCGTAGATGGCGAGGAGGTCCAGATCGACAGCGCGGAGTTCTATCTCGACGGCGCTTCCACCCGTTTCGACCGTATCACCGAGCAGAGCACGTTCACGCTCGCCATGAACAAGACAATCGTCGTAAGGGTGACTGGAACCAGGCTCGAACCGGGCGCTCACAAGATCGGCATGGGCTTCGATGTCCCTGGGCTGGGCACCCTGAGATTCGACTTCACCGACACTGTTGCCGATGCCTGACGCACCTCTGCGCGTTGCCGTAACCGGAGCGGCCGGATACCTGGGCAGCCTGCTCATCGAGCGCCTTCAAGACTGTGACACAGTAAGCTGCATCCTTGCGACCGACATACGAAAGCCGAGTTCTACCTACAACGACGATGTGGATTTCGTACATCTCGATATCACGAACCCCTTCCCAGATCTCTTTGATCGCTACGACATCAACGCGGTTGTTCACCTTGCCTACATCCTCAACCCCGGTCGCCGCTCCGACCTCGCCAGACGGGTGAACGTCTCAGGCACTGATCACGTCATCGAGGCGTGTTCCAACGCGGACATCGCCCATGTAGTCTATCTGAGCAGCACTTCCGTTTACGGCGCTCACCCTGACAATCCAGAGTTTTTGACCGAGGAAGACCCAGTGCGTCCGATACCAGGCTTCCAGTACAGCGAGGACAAGGCAGCCGCAGAGGGAAGATTGACAGAGTTCGCCGAACGGAACTCGTCGGTCTCGATCACGATCCTGCGCGGGTGTCCAGTGATGGGGCCTCACGCTGATAATTTCATAGCGAACGCGTTCCGCAAGCCGGCGCTGCCGAGGCTCGGCAGCGCCGATCCGCCGATGCAGTTCATCCATGAGAATGATCTAACCGAGATCATCGTGAAGTGCCTGGACACGAGACCCTCGGGGATATTCAACGTGGCGGGAGATGGTACGATCCATTGGAGCCGAATGGCGTCTGTCATGGGTCGCCGGATGCTCAGACTTCCACCCATCGCTTGGTGGCGGCTCACGTCGATAGCATGGAGGCTCGGCTTGCAGTCGGACTCTCCACCCTGCGGACTGGACTTCATCCGGTACAGGTGGACCGCAAGCGCGGACAAGATCAAACGCGAGCTGGGGGTGAGTCTGAAATACACATCCAGCGAGGCATGGGAGTCGTTCGCCGCTCCATCTCAAGACGAGCACGCATACATACGAAACGAGACGAGATGAAAGTAATCATAGACGCTGACACTGGCACCGACGACGCCATAGCGCTGATCATGGCGGTCAATTCGCCGGAATTGGAGATCGACAGCATCACGACGGTGGCTGGCAACGCGCGACTGGCTGACACGACCCGCAACACGCTGCGGCTGCTGAGCCATCTTGGACGACCCGACATTCCGATCTCGAAGGGTGCAGACAGGCCGCTCAGAGTCAGGTCACACTTCGCATATTACTACCACGGGCCAGGAGGCCTGACGACTCGTCTGCCGACCACCGACAGCAGACCCATCGAGGCGCGCGCTGCTGATCGCTTCTGCTCGGCGGCTGACCAGGCAGCGGGGGAGCTGGAGGTAATTGCTCTCGGCCCATTGACCAACATCGCGCGAGCGATTCGTCGCGCTCCTGACCGGATGCGGCAAGTCAAGCGCATTTACGTGATGGGAGGGGCCGTCGAGGTGCCCGGCAACGTTACACCCTCAGCCGAGTTCAACATCTACGCCGACCCTCACGCCGCCAACGTCGTGTTCGACTCTGGCATCCCCATCACGCTTGTAGGTTTGGACGTCGGAGACAGCATGGGCTTCGACCGGAACGGCGCCGACTGGCGATCGGGCGCGTCAAGAGGCGAGGATGTGGCAGCCAAGATCATTCAGGGCTGGTTCGATATTCACTCCGGTCGCGATGTGTACGTGCTGTGCGACCCCCTGACCGTTGCGGCAGCTGTGGCTCCGGACCTCTTCGAGTATCGACAGGGGACGGTCACAGTTGACGAGGAGGGTGAAACTCGTGGCAGGACGAGGGCCGAGTATGGCCCTGGCAACGTCAGCATCGCTCTGGGAGTCGATGAAGACCGAGCCCGATCCTTCGTTCTAGACCGGCTCGCGACTCAGACCAGCCCGTAAGTCGAACTCTCTCGGAATCCGCGCGGTCGCGATGGGCTATTCCAGGGGTCCCAGATACCGGAGCAAGGTGTCCCACTTCGAGTCGAGCACACGCCTCATGTTGCTCGTCGTCACCTCCTCCACCTCGGCCACGTCTATACCTTTGAGCTCAGCGAGAGTTTGAGCAACCGTCGCGACGTGCCTGGGCTCAGTCCAGTTCTCTCGCTTGGACTTGAAAGGCTGTGGCGCGGCGTCGGTCTCCAGCACAATGCTTTCCAATGGCACCTTGACCGCCGTCTGCTGTAGGTAGGACAGCCGCAGCAGAGGCCGCGCAAGCGAGATGTAGAAGCCAAGATCCATGACCTTCTGCGCGGTCTTGAGGTCTCCCTGGAAGTAGTGCATGACACCGCCGACCTCGTATGCCCGCTCCTCCCTCAGCACGCGGAACACCTCGTCGTGTGACTCGCGGCTGTGGAAGACGACAGGCAGACCAAGCTCACGAGCCAGCCGTATCTGCTCCCTGAAAGCGGGGTACTGAATGGCCCGATCCGGCGCACCGTCCATGAAGTCCAGGCCGATCTCGCTCATCACCAGCACCTTATCTGTGGACGTGGCCAGGTCCCGCAGAGTCTCATAGGTCTGGTCTGTGAAGGGCTCGCGAATATCCATTGGATGGATACCCACACCAGAGAAGAAGCCTTCGTACTGAGTCGAAAGCTCAAGAGACCTCCGTGACGACGGAATCGTAGTCCCGGCCGAGATCACCGCGCGCACGCCTACATGCTCAGCGCGGTCGAGAATCTCCCCAACTTCGACATCCGTAAAAGGATCAAGATGAACGTGGCAGTCAATGTACATATCAGCGCACAGCAGTTGCTATGAGGCTCATCTGTTGTGGTCAACACTCTGCTCCGGTCATTATACTACGTCCAAGTGTCGTCGCCCGCGTTATGCGGGCGTCGTCTTATGAGGATGAGTAGATGAATTGAAGAGTCGAGCCTGGTCAGTCGGAAGAGTATGCTTGGGGATCGCGGTCAGCGCGCTCCTGGGCTGGCTCGCCATCCGTGGTCTGGACTGGGGCATGGTCCTGGAGTCGTTCGCGGGCGTGTCTGTAACGATGGTCTCCCTGGCCATGATCGTATTTCTCTTCGCGAACTATCTGCGCGCCGCCCGGTGGCGAGTGCTCTTCATAGACGGCACGGTATCTACCAACCGACTGTTCATCGTCCAGAACATCGGCATAGGACTGAACAATGTCGTTCCGATCAGAGTGGCTTCAGAGGCCGTGCAGCTTGCCATTCTGACGCTCAAGGACAGAGTCAGGCCGTCGGTCGCGCTCGCCACTCTCGGCATGGAGCGCGTCTTGGATCTGGTCGTCAGCGCCGCGATCCTTGGCCTCGCGCTTCTTCTGGTTCCCGAAATGGAGAGGTTCACACTGTATATCTGGGGCGCAATAGGGATTGCCGTTGTCTCGGTCGTGATCGTGCGCCTTCTCTCATGGGGAAGCACGGGTGTCAAGTGGGTGCTGAGACTGCCCTTTCTCGTCGACTTCACAAGCGCAGTAAGGGACTTGGAAAGAGAGCGCACACGTCTGGCGGCCTCCACTGCCATGACACTTGCGTACTGGCTGCTGGTTGGAGTTACAGCGTGGATCATTGCAGACGCGATTCATCTGTCGATAACTCCCGTAGTCGCGACTGTTGTAATCATGGGTACCATATACTTCGCGACGGCGGTTCCGGCCGCGCCAGCCGCAATCGGCACCTTCGAGTTCGGGGTCGTCTATGTACTCGAGCTGTTCGGGGTCACCCGAGAATCCGGATTTGGGTTCGCGGTGATCACTCATGCTGTGTTCTTCCTGCCGCCGACCATCATGGCGGCGATCTTCCTGCCCAGGGAAGGCCTTTTCTCGATAGGTCGGCTGAGGTCCGTTTTGGCTGGAATGAGAACCACGCAGGAATCGGAGTCCACATGAGGTTTGCATCTATCTGGGCCGCTATGCTTTGCTGCCTACTCTTGGGTCTGGTGATTGGCTGCGACCGCGGTGTCGATCCACCTCCGGCGCCCCTACCGACGACTGCTCCGCCGGCCACGGCTGTCCCATCCCCCACCGCGTCTCCTGAGCCGACTCTGACTTCGATCCCGCCAACCGGAACTCCAACTCCAACTCCAACTCCGATCTCCGTGGCCACACCTGTCCCGATTTCTCCGACACCGGAGCCTACTCCTGACCCCAGGAGCCGTGGCGGGACCTTAAACCTGTCCACTGCCGAGAACATCGCCCATCTTGACGTACACATGGACGTCTCGCCCGCTCTGTCCACATGGGGACCCGGCATCGCCTACTCCAGGCTTCTCAGACTGAAGTCCGGCCCCGACGTGAAGCTGCCGAGCCTTGCGATCGAGTGCGATCTGTGCCGGTCGTGGACGATGGAATCGCCAAACACGTACACGTTCGAGCTCAGGCCCGACGCCCGTTGGCAGGATGTAGGACCGGTGTATGCGAGACCGGTCACGGCTGGCGATGTCGTCTTCAGTTACCTGCGCCAGAGCGATTCTGAGCTGCCGAACTCTCCCCTTCTGCACAACATCTACGAATTGAGGGAGATAGACCCTCTCACGATCAGAATCACACTCGACGCGCCGGACGCCGACAGTCTTCTGGCGCTCGCTGACGGCCACTCGAAGATCGTAGCGCCGGAGGCTGTCGAGGCTGCCGGGGACCTCCGTGACGGCCCCACTATCGGTTCAGGACCCTGGGCGCTGGAGCGTACCGCTCCGAATGATAGGCACGAATTCAGTCCAAATCCCTACTACTACGAGCCGGGGCTTCCGCTTCTTCAGAGGCTCAACATCCTCATTCTGCCGGGGAAAGACACACGCAACGCCGCGTTCCAGACCGGGATGATCGACGTCATTAACATGCAGCCCGACACCTGGCTTACCTACACCGGACGCCACCCTGACGCGCCATTTATGAAGGCGCCTCAGCCTGGAATCGGAATCGAGGTAGCATTCAAGACGACCGAACCGCCGTTCGACAATGTAGAGGTGAGACGCGCCGCGATCCTCGGAATGGAACCGGTGAAGGCCATCGAAGAGCACTGGGGAGGATTCGGGTTCATTGGACACGCCTTCGCCGCGGAATCGGCGGACTGGCTAATTCCACAGGACGAGCTTGCTCGACGTTTCGACCGTCGTTCGGACGCTGAGACCACGCTGCGCAGCTCAGGCGTCGCTGCCCCGGTACCCGTTGTCATCACTGTGGGAGACTTCGGCCCGTCATACACCGCCCATGCGCACGCTATCTCGGTGGAGCTTCAAGCGCTGGGCTTCGAAGTCGAGACTGAGATCGTCAACAGGCGTGAATTCGGTGAACGGATTTGGCTTGGCGGCGAATACCAGCTGATGGTGGGGCCACCCGCTCCAATAACCGCGCCCAACGGCTACCTCCTGCCCGTGCTCCACAGCAACGGCATCTGGAACACGACCGGCCACCGTGACGACGTCCTCGACGAGCTCCTGGAGTCGCAGGCGGTGGAGTTCGACCATGAGACCAGGGCCGATATAATCCGCAGCATCCAAGAGCGCGTTCTGGATCAGGCATACAGGTTCATGCCGGTGGCAAGAGAGGCAATCTGGACCTGGCGCTCCCCCGTACGCGACTTCCACCCCAACTTCAGCGCATACGAGTATCACCATTGGGCCAAGGTATGGCTGGACGGCTAACGTCCCCGGCTGTAGATGCCATCCTCCAGAGTTGACCACGCGAGAAGCGCGCACTTGATTCTGACCGGGAACTCCTTAACTTTAGCGAGCGTCCCCAGATCACCGAGCTGGTCTAGCTGCGCCGGAGTCGGATCGGGACCCTGCATCATCCGGTGGAAACTGTCTGACAGGGACTCAGCTTCCGGGAGCGTGAGGCCCTTGATCGCCTCAGACAGCATCGAGCCCGTCGCCTGGTTGATTGAGCATCCCTCGCCTTGGAATCCGACTTGCGACACGCGAGAGTGCTCGTCCAGCACGATCTGAAGGTGGATCTCGTCTCCGCAGAACGGATTCACCCCGTCGGCCACAATGTCAGCGCCTGAGAGATGATCGGGGTTCCTTGGATGACGACGATGATCCAGGATCAGATCGTCGCGGTAGATTTCGTCGAGATTACCGAGCGCCATCCGAGAAATACCTGAGGGCACGCTTGACAGAATCGACCAGAGCGTCGATCTCCTCCTCGGTATTGTAGAGGTAGTAGCTCGCGCGCGCCGTCGCGACCACGCCAAGCTCACGCATGAGCGGCATCGTGCAGTGGTGACCGGTGCGGACAGCTATTCCGTCGCGGTCAAGAAAAGTCCCCAGGTCGTGAGGATGTACGATGTCCGAGTGGAACGAGATGATGCCTCCACGTTGCTCGGGATCGCGGGGACCAAAAATGTCCACGTCCTCTTCGAGCTCCTTGAACGCCTCCAGGGCGTGGGCGCTCAGCGCCACCTCGTGTGCCCTGACGTTCTCCATGCCGATCGCGTTCAGGTAGTCCACCGCGGCGCCAAAACCGATGGCGTCTGCGATGTTGGGCGTTCCAGCTTCGAACTTCATCGGCAGATCGTTCCACGTCGCGCGGTCGTACCATACCTCGAGCACCATCTCACCGCCCCTCATGAACGGCTCCATGCTCTCCAGTATCTCATGCCTGCCATAGAGTGCGCCGATACCGGTCGGACCCAGCATCTTGTGACCGCTCAGCGTGAGGAAGTCGCAGTCAAGCTCTTTAACGTCCACTGGCATGTGCGGCGCGCTCTGAGTAGCGTCCAGCAGCACGGTCGCGCCTACCGACCGCGCTTTGGCCGCGAGCTCCCGAACCGGATTGACGATGCCAATGCCGTTGGACATGTGCACCATTGCAAGCAGCTTGGTTCTCGGCGTGATGAACTCGTCCACGCGCGACATGTCCAGGCTGTTGTCGTCCGCGAGCATTGGCAGTACCCGGAGCTTCGCTCCTTTGTCTCTCGCAACCTTCTGCCAGGGCACGAGATTGGAGTGATGCTCGTATGGAGTGACAACGATCTCGTCGCCCTCGGCTATGTTCTGATCGGCCCAGGTGTACGCGACCAGGTTGAGTGACTCCGAAGCGTTGCGAGTCCAGATGATCTCGCTGGAGCTCTCCGCGCCTATGAACCGCGCCACCTTGGCGCGCGCCTCCTCGTACCTCTCGGTAGCCTCCTGGCTGAGCGCGTGGACGCCCCTGTGAACATTGGCGTTGTAACGCTCATAGTAATCGACGAGCGCCTCGATCACCTGGCGCGGCTTCTGCGTCGTCGCGGCGTT
>JAAXHZ010000144.1:0-2174 GCA_012270625.1 Dehalococcoidia bacterium
GAGTCCCTTGCCAAGTTCCAGAGTGCGTGGAGCAATCAGGCCCTTCCGTCAGAGTCTGGTCTGGTCATAACCGAAATGGTGCCGGCGATGGACACAGGGCGTATCAAGGCCATGTACATTACCGGCGAGAACCCCCTACTGAGCGAACCGGACCTGAATCACGCTGAAGAGACGTTCAAGAAGCTGGATTTCCTAGTAGTTCAGGACATCTTCATGCACGAGACCGCACAGATCGCCGACGTCGTGCTGCCAGCTACCTCATTCGCGGAGAAAGACGGCACGTTCACCAACAGCGAACGACGTGTGCAGCGTGTTCGCAAAGCCATCGAACCTGTTGGAGACAGTAAAGCCGACTGGGAGATAATCAGGGACGTCGCCCTGCGGCTCAGCTCCAAGCTCGGCCTGGAGCTGGAGCACGAGTTCAACTACAGCCACCCGTCAGAGATATTCGACGAGATGGCTTCGCTCATGCCCATAATCGCCGGCATCTCATATGACCGTCTGGAGGAAGAGGGCGGTATCCAGTGGCCATGCCCCGATCCCGATCACCCGGGTACTCGATACCTGTATGAGTCCGATTTCCCGCGCGGATCCAGGGCCAAGTTCGTAGGTTTTGACCAGGGTCCAGTAGCCGACGAGACCCCTTCTGCGCGATTCCCGTTGATTCTCAACACAGGCCGAACCCTGTATCACTGGCACGGAGGCACAATCACGAGGCGGGCCGACAACCTGTTGGCTCGGTCGCCGGAGCTTACGGTCGGCATGAATCCGGCAGACGGCCAGAAATATGGCGTAGCCGATGGCGAGTGGATTCGTGTACGGTCGCGACGCGGCGATCTCGAGGCGCGCACGGTCTATACTGAGCGGCAGCGCGCGGGCGAGATATTCGTTCCGTTCGTGAAACTACAGGAACACGCCGCCAACTTCCTTACCAACGCGGCCCTGGATCCAAATTCGAGAATACCAGAGTACAAAGTGTGTGCCGTTCGCGTTGATCCAGTCAGTGAAGACAGAGGTGTAAGGGCGAGCCGCAAGCCCGTACACTCGGCATGACTCAGCGGCTGTCACAGATTCCCAGGCCTCGCGCCAGCGCTTACGAGGGCAGGAAGAGCCTGTTTCTCGTGCCGAACTACATCGTGGCGCCCGGTATTCCTGAAGAAGCCCAGGCGCTGATCGAGAAATACTGGTCTGAGGTTCGCGACTCGATCACGAACTTGGAGCGCTCTCTCGGTTCTGTGTCCAAGGTCTATCATGAAATGATCTGTGTTGACGATGACTTGGGGCTTCAGCAGATCGAAGTGTTGAATCCAAACGCCTGTACGCTGGTGCGCGCAATGTGTCAGTCAACCGCGTCCCTCAGATCTCTGGAAGACGCGGAGCTTGTAGCCGAGCACTCAGACTGGCAGCGTATCTTGGCTATGGGTCCGGTCAGCCAGAAGGTACTGCAAGCATCGATCGAAGGCTACCAGACCACTCTCTCGAGCAGATACCAGGGGATCGCGGACAGAATCGCAGTCGATCTGGAGCAAGATGAGTGCGCAGTGCTCTTCATTCACGAGGACCACAAAGTGCAGTTCCCGACTGACGTTCAGGTCTTCTATGTCGCGCCGCCGTCTCTCGACGCCTTGAAACGCTGGCTTTCCGAGTACTTCCACACGCCGCCGCCAGATTCACAATAAGTGGAGTAAGTCCCAAATGGTTGACTATAGCTACGGAGCCAAGCTGCGCTCAAGCGAATGGTTCGATACACCAGAATTGTACGGCTGGCTGCGTCGAGCGGCATTCATGGCAGAAGGATACGGGCCGGAGGCATACGACAACAGGCCCATAATCGGCATCTGCAACTCGTGGAGTGAGCTGACACACTGCAACGCTCACTTACGCGGGCTGGCCGAGGCGGTAAAGCGCGGCGTCTGGCAGGCCGGTGGGTTCCCAATGGAGTTCCCCGTTATGTCGCTGGGCGAGTACAACATGCGCCCCACGACGATGCTGTTTAGAAACCTGATGAGCATGGAAGTCGAGGAGTCAATCCGGGCAAATCCCCTGGACGGCGTGGTTCTCCTCGGAGGCTGCGACAAGACAACGCCCGCCCTGCTAATGGGCGCGGCCAGCGCTGACGTCCCAGCCATATTGGTAACAGGTGGCCCGCAGCTAAAGGCCAATTGGCGCGGAGA
>JAAXHZ010000144.1:2320-6674 GCA_012270625.1 Dehalococcoidia bacterium
GAGGATGACTGGGCCGAGCTTCAGACGTGCATCGTTCGCAGCCCCGGACACTGCATGGTAATGGGAACCGCCTCGACGATGGCGTCGGTTTCTGAGGCCATGGGAATTGCCCTGCCCGGCAACGGCGCCATTCCAGCGGCGGACTCACGAAGGCTTCGTCTGTCCGAGTTGGCGGGCCGCCAGATCGTAGAGTTGGTGCGCAGTGATATTCGACCTTCGCACATCATGACGCCAGAGGCATTCGAGAACGGCATCCGTACCCTGCATGCGCTTGGAGGCTCGACGAACGCGGTCATCCACCTGACAGCGATTGCTGGGAGACTCGGAATCGATCTGCCAGGCACTCTGTTCGATGAGCTTTCCCGGACGACTCCATTCCTGCTGAACCTCAAACCATCGGGCAAGTACCTGATGGAGGACTTCTTCAACGCTGGTGGAGTCGGCGCGTTACTGAAAGAGATTTCTCCCCTTCTGCACACGGACTCGATGACTGCCACGGGGCAAACGCTCGGCGAAAACTTCATGCACTCAGTCAACTACAACCCGGACGTCATTCGCGGCATGGACAATCCCATGGACCCCGAGGGCGGTCTCGCTGTGTTAACAGGCTCTCTGGCGCCGACCGGCGCTCTGATTAAGCCGACTGCGGCATCCGAGTCTCTTATGACCCACGAGGGCCGTGCCATCGTCTTCGAGGACCACGACGACCTCTTCGCGCGGATCGACGATCCCGATCTGGACGTGACCCCTGATGACGTACTGGTAATGCGTTCGAGTGGACCTATCGGCGGCCCAGGAATGCCCGAGTGGGGATTCCTGCCCCTCCCGAAGAAGATTCTCGCTTCGGGTATCCGCGATATGGTTCGCCTCAGCGATGCACGGATGAGCGGCACTGCGTTCGGGACGGTTGTCGTTCACGTTACGCCGGAGTCAGCCTCAGGCGGTCCGCTCGCCGCAGTCAGGAACGGAGACCGGATCAAGCTGGACGTGCCAAATCGCCGACTGGACCTGCTGGTGGACGACCGTCAGATCAAGCGTCGGCTTGCTGAATCTCCCCCTGCTCGTCCGGTGCATAAGAGAGGCTACGTCTCTATGTACTCTCGCCACGTCATGCAGGCAGACACGGGCTGCGACTTCGATTTCCTCCTAGGGGATGGCGGCAGGTGAGTAGTTTGCAACAGCGTTCAGCAATTCGGCTATGATGTTGATAGATCGCCTCGTATGGGATCCTTGGAATGTCAAACACATAGCGAGGCACAGTGTGACCCCACAGGAGGTTGAAGAAGTCTGCTCAGGTCGGTTTGTCGCGCGGCACAGTTACGCGGGCAGGATAATGCTAATTGGGCCGACGCTAGAAGGCCGGGTATTAGCAGTTGTGGGGCACACTACGTTATCACCGCTCGCCCGGCTAGTCGTAGAGAACGCCAGTTGCGATTAGAGGAACTGCAATGAGTCAAGACTCTCAGCATGTGGATGATCGGATTCCTGAGTTCGCAACAAGGCAAGAAGAGGCTGAGTACTGGGATAGTCATGACTTTGCCGACTTCTGGGACGAACTAGAACATATCCAGATAGAGGTCGGAGACAACTTGGCTTGTAGGGTATCACTGCGCTTGGACGCCAACTCCCTGGGTGAGGTTTGCGCTCTGGCTCATGAGAAGGGCGTTAGCCCAGGGTCACTTATACGGACTTGGGTGAAGGAGCGCCTCAAGGAAGCTTCCCGCACTCTTTAGCGAGAACCTACCACCACTTCAGCACACGGGCTTCTGGAGCACCTCAGCAGGAATGGACCGTGAGAGCAGGCGCCCGACGCTGGGAGTACCCAGCAGCTTGCCCTGGTCTATCATGACGTTCCCTCTGAGTATTACCGTCTCCGGCCAGCCGTGTACATGCCAGCCCTCCCATATGGAATAGTCCTCCAGATGCAGATCGTCCAGCGTCAAGGGCCTGTCGAACGTCGGATCTATGATGCAGATGTCCGCGTCTGAGCCTGCGGCGATCGCTCCCTTCTTCGGGTACATGCCAAAAATCTTGGCGGCGTTGGCTGAAGTGATGTCCACGAACCGCTCCAAGCTCATGCCGAGATCTACGACCCCTACTGAGTAAGCGATACCCATGCGGGTCTCGATGCCGTTGTGCCCTCCGGTAACGTCTGCGACCGTCTTGAATCGAGTCTTCTCCTCCCATGTAGTTGAGACAAGATCAGTAGCCACGGTGGAGATGCGGCCGTCAAGCAGACCCTGCCAGAGTGAACCCCTGTCCTCCTCCTGTTTAAGTGAGGGATATGTGTGGTACTTCATCCCGTTCGCTTCACGGTAGTTTTCCGCGTTGAAGCAGGCATAGTTGTGCAGGGTCTCACCATAGATAGGCATCCCCAGCATCCTGGCCTGTCCTACAGCCTCAACACCTTCGTGGGCGCTGATGTGGACGAAGTACACCGGGCAGCCTGTCTTGCTGGCTAGCCGGATCACCCTCCGAAAGGAGACGTCCTCGGACAGGTTCGAGTGGATATGGTGCATGTTCCACCAGTCCCACAGACCGTCCTCCTGGGCGTTGTCGTAGTTGTAGTGGACCATGTCGTCGTCCTCTGAGTGGACGAGAAGAATACCTCCGGCCTCCTTCACTTTCTCCATTATGCTGGTCAGCCGTCCAAAGTCGGTCTTGTTGTTCTGCATCTGAGGGCTGGGGGGACGAATTGACGTAGTGAAGACCTTGAAGCTCGGGAACCCCTCTTCAACCAGTTCAGGTATCTGGTTGATGTGAGACCTGGAGGCACCGTTCGTAAAGATAGGGTGATACGAGTAGTCCGTGTAGGCGTTCCCTTCCCATCTTTCCGCCGCCTCTCCCAGAGCATGACGCAGGTCGTGGCCTGGTATCTGCGTGGCAAAGTCGAGCACAGTAGTAGTACCACCCCAGATGGCGGCTTTCGAGACCGGTTCGGCCCCTGAGCGTTCGGGCTGGCGCGGACCTCCTATGTGGGCGTGAGGCTCGATTCCACCAGGGACAACCAACTTGCCCGTGGCGTCGATGATATGCTCATCACCAGACGGCACAAGTCCGGGTTCTGAAACCATCTGAATGGTCTCCCCTGAAATCCAGACGTCGAATTCACCAACCCCGGACGGCGTGACCACTTGGCCACCTTTGATGAGTGTCATATCGAGCCTCCTTTTGGTATTCCACTATGTCAGTGCCGAGACGACTGCATCGCCCACGTCTTCAGTGCTGGAGCTGCCGCCGAGATCTGGTGTCAGGGTCTCTCCCAGCGCGACCGCGCTGAGCGCTGCCTTCTCGACCGAATCGGCTGCCGCCTCCTCGCCCAAGTGTCGGAGCATCATCGCCCCCGAAAGAATGGCAGCGAGTGGATTGGCTATCCCCTGCCCCATTATGTCGGGGGCCGATCCGTGAACAGGCTCGAACATCGAGGGATATCTCCTCTCGGGGTCTATATTGCCGCTCGGTGCGAGTCCCATACTACCGGTGATTATCGCTCCTATGTCTGTGAGAATGTCTCCGAACAGGTTGCTCCCCACAACTACGTCGAACGATTCAGGTCGCCGAATGAAGTCCATGCACGCCGCATCCACGAGCAGCGAGTTGGTCTCCACGTCAGGATAGTCGGTGGCAACACGTTCGAAAGCCCTGTCCCAGACCAGCATTCCGTATCCGAGCGCATTCGACTTGGTGATGGACGTTACGTGCTTTGCCTTGTTCCTTCTTCGAGCGACCTCGAACGCGTGCAGAATTATCCGCTCGCAGCCTTTGCGAGTGAACACGGCGGACTGGATTCCCAACTCCTCCGGAAAGTCGGGATAGACGAATCCGCCGACGTCGGCGTACTCGCCTTCGGTGTTCTCTCTGATCACCACCATGTCTATGTCCCCGGCTCCATAGCCCTTGATCGGTGAGCTGATTCCGTCGTACAGAACACTGGGCCGCTCGCACACGTACTGATCAAAGGCTCGGCGAATGGGCAGCAGCAGACCGCCGAGCGTAATGTGGTCCTGGAAATCAGGATGACCCACCGCCCCGAGAAATATTACGTCAGACTCTGCGAGGGTATCGAGCGCATCAGACGGCATGACGACGTTGTTCTCTCTGTAGAACTCGCTGCCCCAGGGGTACTCATTCCACGTCCAATCGATTCCGTACTCATGGCCGACGGCATCGAGTACCTTGATTCCCTCTTCGATGACTTCTATTCCAATGCCGTCACCTCTGATGACAGCAACGTTGTAGTGAGACAACTGAACTCAATCCTCCGAAGCTAATGCTGGAGTATTGTATGACGCACAACAACGGATTGCACGTCCACGTTGTGCTAAAATCCCGCCGACACCAATAACTAGGCTGG
>JAAXHZ010000145.1 GCA_012270625.1 Dehalococcoidia bacterium
GGGATCGTAGTCCATGAACGTCAGCTCGCCGGTCTTGGATGGATGAAATCTCGCGATGTTAGGATTCGGCAGACGGTCCGGGTACGCGAGCGCGTACTGTATCGGCAACCTCATGTCAGGTGGGCTGAGCTGGGCCTTGACGGAGCCGTCGGCGAATTCAACCATCGAATGAATTATGCTCTGAGGATGAATAACTATCTCGATATCTTCCCAGGGTATGCCGAACAGCCAGTGAGCCTCTATTACCTCGAGTGCCTTGTTCATAAGTGTCGCTGAATCGACCGTGATCTTCTGACCCATCCGCCAGGTGGGGTGCTTCAACGCCTGCTGAGGGGTAACCGATCCAAGCTCGGCGAAGGGTGTATCTCGGAACGCGCCCCCGGACGCCGTGATGATGAGCTTTGCGGGAGTGGCGTCTTCGCCGCGGATGCACTGCCAGATCGCGTTTGGCTCGCTGTCCAGCGGGAGGATGTCTACGCTGTTGTCTGCGGCGCGGCGGGTGACCAGCTCACCAGCCATCACGATTGTTTCCTTGTTCGCCAGCGCGATCTGCTTTCCAGCGTCGATAGCGTCAAGTGTGGGAGCGATCGCGACGTCGCCTACGGTCGCAGTTACGACGACGTCGACGTCTGGATCGGTGGCGAGCTCTGACAACGTGCAGTCCTGCCAGCCAGTCTGAGGCAGGGCTGCCTTCTCGGAGTCGCTGGCATTGCAGCAGACCAGCTTCGGGTTGAACTCGGCGATCTGCCCGGACAGCCGTTCGAGGCTGCGGTTGCACGAGAGTCCGACGACCTGGAACAGGTCCGGAAATGTTCTGACGACGTCGAGGGTCTGCGTACCTATCGAGCCGGTCGAACCGAGTATGGCGAGCCTCTTTTTGGCAGCGGTCATGATTGCTCATCATACACATGACGTGGCATTTACGGAATGCCAATGCTCAACGCTACGTGATCCATGACCACCAGAACACCCCAACCGCAACCCACATGACCGAGTCCAACCTGTCGAGTATGCCGCCGTGACCGGGCAGTATGCGTCCACTGTCGTCGACGCCCGCCACTCTCTTCAATCGCGACACGTACAGGTCTCCAAATTGCCCCGCGACCGAGAGGACGGCGGTGATGATGACCACTTCCACCAGACCGACGTCGAGGTCTGCCCATGCAGCGATCCCGATTCCGACAGCGATAGCGCCGATGACGCCTCCAGCGGCCCCCTCCCACGTCTTGCGGGGACTGATAGTGGGCGCGAGCTGGTGCGAGCCAATAGCTCTGCCGATCGTGTACGCCGATACGTCGGTGGCGAAAGTGATCCCAAGCATCATGAAAATCCAATCGCGACCTCCATCCAGAACTGAGAGCGCGGCGACGTGGAACATCGCTAGACCGACGTACAGGGAGATTGCAGCTATGGGAAATGTCGCCGCATATGCGCTGCCCTCTCTTTGGCTGGGCAGCAGCGCTACTGTTGCCGTGATCCACAACAGCCCCGCCAGCAAGACGACTATGGCTGAGTCGTAGAAAGCATCCGACGTAACCCACGGAACCGTCAGCAGGGCTGCCAGCGCCGCGGCTAATGGAGGAGGCGGACGTTGCCCCCAGCTCCTCGCCATCCGCGCCAGCTCCCAGGCCGCCAGAGCGGCGGTCATCGCGACGATGCCCTTGAGCCAGTATCCGCCAAGCCACACCATTAGCAGCAGGACTGGGATACCAACGATCGCTGTGAGCGCCCGCTGTATCAGCATCGTCGTGCTGACACGTTAGCTCGCGTAAACCGTAGGTGGCGAGGCTGTCGAGCCATGAACTCTACTTTCGACGAGCTCGGATCGGGCAGGCAGCTTCGAGGTGTCTCCAAGACAGCCCTGCAAGCCGCAGGGTGATCAGTCCTCGACCCGGCCGAACTTACGCCTCCGCCGACCGTAGTCCTCGAGTGCCTTTTTGACTTCCATTTCATCGAAGTCGGGCCAGAGCGCCGATGTACTGTAGAACTCAGCATAGGCGGCCTGCCACAGCAGAAAATTGGACAGACGCATTTCGCCCGCTGTCCTGACAATGAGGTCGGGGTCGGGGATGTCAGCAGTGTGGAGATATGTGGCGAACGAAGATTCGTCAACGTCACTCGGGTGCAGCCCATCCGCGAGCATTCGCTTTACGGCGCTTAGTATCTCGGAGCGTGCGCCGTAGTTGAACGCGACGCAGAGAGTCAGTCGGTCGTTGCCTTTGGTGAGAGCGATGCTTGTCTCAATCGCCTGGCGCAGATTGTCGGGAAGTCCCTCGAGACTACCGAGGTGGCGAATGCGTACGCCCTGCCGATGGAGGTTCTCAGACTCCGTCCCTATCACATCGCTGAAGATCGAGATGAGGGCTTCTACCTCATCAGTTGGTCTCTCCCAGTTCTCGGTCGAAAAGGCGTACAGGGTGAGGTACTGCACACCGGCCTGGGCGAACGCCTCGATTGCTCGCCTGACGTTCTCGGTACCGGCCCGGTGCCCATCCGAACGAGAAAGCCCGCGTCTTACGGCCCATCTGCCGTTGCCGTCCATGATAATGGCGACGTGGCGTGGCGCCCTGCCGGCATCGGGACGAACGGCTGAGCCGGCGGCTGGAGCGGAAGCCGGAAGCGTCAAACTTCCATGACCTCTTGCTCTTTGTCCTTCTTCATGTCGTCCATCTGACTTATGTAGAGGTCCGTAAGCTCCTGAAGATCGCTCTGCGCTCTTCGGGACTCGTCCTGGGACAATTCCTTGCCGCGTTCCATCGACCGGAAGCTCTCGACGCCCGACCGGCGAATGTTTCGCACCGCGACGTGGCCGTCCTCCACCTTGCGCCCGACCAGCCTGACGAGGTCGCGCCTGCGGTCCTCGGTGAGAGGTGGAATAGAGATGCGGATTACGGTCCCGTCGCTATTGGGCATCAGGCCGAGGTCCGACTTCATGATCGACTTTTCGACCTCTTTCATCGCTGTCCTGTCCCAGGGCTGGATCATTAGCAGCCTGGCCTCCGGGACGGTTATGGAAGCGATCTGATTCAAGGGTGTGGGAACGCCGTAGTAGTCAACCAGAAGGTTTTCGACCAGTCTGGGTGAGGCTCTTCCAGTCCTGATGCCGCCCAGCTCTCGCTCCAAAGCGGCTACCGACTTCTCCATTCTTGAGCTGGTATCGTCGAGAACTTCATCAATGTCTGCCATGTCCCATAACCTCCGAAGTGGAATGGATTAGGCTAAGTATAGTCCACCGCCGCTCACTATTGCGCGGTCAGCTCACCTTGGCATTGCCATCCGAAGAGACTACCGAACCGAGGGCTTCACCACGGACGATTCTCCCCAGACTGCCCTGTCTGAAAAGATCGAATACGATAATAGGGACGTCGTTGTCCATGCACAGCGACAGCGCGGTTGTGTCCATCACTCCCAAACGCTTTTCGAGGACTTCGAAGTAAGTGAGACGTTCGATCTTTCTGGCGTCTGGATTGGTGATGGGATCGGCTTCATAGACACCGTCAACGTTGTTCTTGGCCATCAGCAAGACATCCGCGCCGATCTCTACTGCCCGCAGGGCGGCTCCGGTATCAGTCGTGACGAAAGGGTTGCCTGTTCCGGCGGCGAAGAGCACGATGCGACCTTTCTCAAGGTGCCTAATCGCCCTCCTTCTGATGTACGGTTCAGCGACCTGGGAGACATTTATGGCGCTCTGTGTCCGGGTGACAAGACCAAACTTGCGTTCCAGAGTGTCCTGAAGGGCTAACGCGCTGATAATCGTCGCCAACATGCCCGCGTAATCAGCCGTGGCTCGATCCATCCCGTCCAGCTCGGCCTGGGTGCCCCGCCAGATATTGCCTCCGCCGACGACTATGCCCATCTGCACGCCGAGTTCGAGAACCGACCTGATCTCTCCAGCCATGAATTCGACGGCAGACGGATCGACTCCGAAGCCCCGATCGCCTCGTAGAGACTCCCCGCTGAGCTTCAGCAGGATCCGCTTATATCGTGGGGCTATGAGAAAACCTCTAGTTACTCACCGAGCGAGAAGCGCGTGAATCTTCTGACTCGGACATTCTCGCCCAACTTGCCGACGGCCTCGTTGACCAAGTCCTGAACAGTCTTAGCCGGATCTCTGATGAACGGCTGCTGAAGAAGACAGTCCTGAGCGGCGTCCACGGTCTCGTCTTCTGGTACTGCCGACTCGTCAACGTAGGAGGGGGACATAGCCGCGATCTGCATGGCCAAGTTGTGAGCGAGATCCTTGAACTCTTCGGTACGAGCCACGAAATCGGTCTCGCAGTTCACTTCGACGATGGCCCCAATTCTGCCGCCGCTGTGGATGTACGACTCGACTAGTCCCTGGTTTGTTGCGCGGTTGGCCTTTTTGGCGGCGGACGCGATACCCTGCTGTCTCAGGATCTCCTCGGCCCTCTTGATGTCGCCGCTGGCCTCTTCCAGCGCTCGCTTGCTGTCCATCACCCCTGCACCCGTAATCTGGCGCAGGGCTTTTATATCGTCAACTGAAACTGCCATTTTCCTCTTGTTATTCCTGAGCGGGGTCGTTGTGAGACCCGAAACTTAGTCTTGCACAGCAGCCGGTTCTAGGACTGTACCGTCGGCAGGCGCGGGAGAAGCGGCCCGGGCTTCTTCAGCCGGGGCTGTGGCTGCGGACTCCTGTAGAGCCGCATCGGTGGCGCCGAGCTCGGAATCCCCCTCTGAGATCTCGTCAGTATCCAGCGAGGTCCTTCGATTGTGACCTTCGATGATCGCTTCGGCCATCTTGGCGGTTACCAGCCGGATGGACCTGATCGCGTCGTCGTTGCCTGGAATTGGATAATCAATCTGGTCCGGGTCACAGTCGGAATCTACCAGCGCCACGATTGGCACACCGACCTTGCGAGCCTCGGCAACGGCGATGTGCTCCTTGCCAATGTCCACTACGAACAGAACTCCCGGCATCTCCGTCATCTCTTTGATGCCTGACAAGTGTCGGTTTAGACGCCTGATCGTGTCTTCGAGCTTCAGAGACTCTCGCTTTGTCAGCCTTGTGAACTCGCCCTTGGCCTGCTCCTGTTCGAGATGCACCAGGTAGTCGATTCTCGACTGAATTGTCTTGAAGTTGGTGAGAGTGCCACCGAGCCAGCGAGTAGTGATGTGGAACGCGCCGCTCCTGGTGGCTTCGTGGATAATCGAGTCCTGGGCCTGCTTTTTAGTTCCCACCATGAGGACGCGATGGCCCTGGCCGACCATGTCGGTCATGAAATCCATGGCGGTATCCAGCATTCGCAGGGTCTTCTGCAGGTCGATGATGTGAATGCCGTTTCGATGCGCGAAGATGTACTGCTTCATCTTCGGG
>JAAXHZ010000146.1 GCA_012270625.1 Dehalococcoidia bacterium
ACTCTGGTAAGCGGCGTCGATTTTGGGTACTCTTCATAGGTGGGCATTGAGTAACCTCGGCCCCAAGGCTCCCTATGTATGAACTCGAAGGGATAGTGTAGTTGACGATAAGATTCACCGTCATCTGTTTAGCTTTGATCGTGGCGCTGGCCGTGGCCTGTGGTTCGGAAGATCCCCCCGCGCCGTCTCCCACGGTTGCCCCGGTGACGTCCGCGATCGACTTCAAGATCGGCAACAACATAGGCGACCGCATACCGGACTTCGAGATAAAGCTGACCGACGGCACGCCGATCGCATCGGCGGGCCTGCTCCGGAATGGCAGACCGGCGTTTCTCTTCTTCTTCGCGACCACTTGAACGATCTGCCGCTCCGAGTTGCGGAGCCTGAAAGACATCTACCCTGAGTACGCCGCCAGCGTAGATTTTTACGCGGTGAACGTCGATCCCTCAGACGACCTTGAAACGCTGGAGAAGTTCGGCAAGAACCAGGCGTACCCGTGGCCAATGGCCGACTCTGACAGCGAGACGCTGTTCAAGCTCCACGTGACGAACCAGTCCACGAAAGTGGCATTCGGCGCGGATGGAGTAATCATCTACCGCGAGAGGATGGGCGGCGGCGGCCCGGACGTCTGGCGCGGTGTCTTCGAGGAGCTGTCCAGCGGCGCCTGACAGACTATGGCAGTGACGCTACCGCTACGTCCGCGCGACATACCCGAGAAGTATCGACTCCATCTCCGCGAGCATGTCCTCAGCCCTGGCCCTGAGCTGTTCCCTGCTCAGCTCGGCGATCGGGTGCTGCGTCAGTACGATGGGATACGCTGGAGCGCCCCACATCTGCGCCATTGACCTGGCGGTGACCTCGAATATGTCAGTGCAGATAGTTACCGACGGGACGCCGGCCTTCTCCGCGTGGATTCCGTCGTGCACACTGCACGCGCTGCACGACCCTCAACTGCCGATGGCGACAACTACGTAGTCGCACTCCTCTGCCATGTTGGTTATGACATCGGGGTCTGCCGGTTTGGATGCCGATGGTTTGCGGTGATAGACGACGTTCGAGACCCCGTACCGTTCGTTGAGAACGTCGGCGATCTCCTCCAGCAGCTCGCGTGCGCCGTCCTTTGCGTCGTCGATCAGTCCGAGCCGCTTGTTTTCCAGAGAGTCCAGCCTCTGCGCTGGAACAAACGTCGGGATAATTGGCTTGGTGGTGGGATCGACAAGCGTGTGCTGCAATCGGGTTGCTGTCACCATGGTCGTAACCTCCGGAAACTTCTGGCTCGGCCCATTATACCCGAGTCAACGGTGTCTGGCAGCCTCCTGGCGCGACAGGAGACTGGAAGCCACCATGCTCTATCTTCATTGTTGCTACTCGCCCGCTAATGTAGGATGTACCAATCCCAATAGGCGTGCAGGTTAAATAGGTATCGGTTAATCTCGCCGAAACACAGGCGCGCTTTTTCTTCTATGCCGGTCAGCACATGAAAGACAGAGTCAGGGTATAGGCGAGCTCCATGCAAGATGTGCTTAAGTTCCTCTTGATAGCTGTTTCAGCGGCCATGATTGGGTACGTAGCGTGGACACTGTACGGTGAAGGAACCAGGCCCGCGGCTGCAAGGATGTCTGAGTCTGTTCACATGGCCCAAGCCCAGGCTCAGAGTATGAACCAGTCATTGGGGGATGTCGGCACTATTGGAGAGGCCGGGCAGCCTATCGTCTCCCGGGGAGCTGCGTCCTCCGACATGAATACACCTGTGTCGGTGAGTGTGGCAGAAATCACCAGTCTTGACGATCTGTTGGCTGAATGGAGGCTGAGATATGAGATCGCCAAGACGTCCTATACAAAGTTCGACGCATCCATCACCAATGCCAAGAATCGCGCCGCAGAATACTTTGCACAACAGCAGGCTCTAACCGAGGGGATGCAGGATCCGAACAACCGGGCGAAGGCACAGTTAGAAGATGAAGCGGAAATAGCCCTCTATCGGCAGTGGGAGGCCCGAGCCGATGCCGCCCGCAAGTCGGCCGCTAGAATCGTCATCCAGTTGGACGACATGGATACCAACCTACGGAAGATGGAGCTGCGCACAGGCTTTGTGTTTGATGCTTCGGCGTTCGCGGAAGTGCCGGCAGCCGTCAGTGAACTGAATCAACAGATCTTTGACTTCCAGGTTGCCAGCGAGAATATCAAGTTGGCTGCAGATTCACCTTTCAAGATGCAACAGCCATGAAGAATAGTGTAGAAGAGAACATTAGCGTCGCTGTTAGACTTGTGGCTTTTGGTGTCACCATGGTCCCTTTCAGCGCACTGTTCTTGCCGTGGGTTACACTGGATGGCTCCGGAGAGGTTCGCAGCGGCGTCACCTCGATCTCTTTGCTGGTTTCACCTGTAAGGGACTATCTCTTCGAGGCCGATCCCGTTCAAGCCGCAATCGTCACCATTGGTCCAGTTGCCGTCGTATTGCTTGCCATCATTACGGGGAGTCGCTACTACAACCGCAGGGCCACACCTTCGACGCCGCCTCTCATGTTGGCAGCGTCCCTCTCCATCACCTATCTCACAGCGAACCTGATAAGGGTGACACACGAGGGATTGAGTGTAGTTACGGCGGCGGCGGTTCTTCTGATCTTGCACCAGGCGGCAATTCGCCTGCAGGTGGCCATACGACGCAAGTCGCCGTATTCCAAGGCCGCCAGGATTCTGGCAATTGCAACCGGCATAGCATACCGCCGCCGATGGCGCTGAGTGCCGACCAAGCCTCTGCAGAGATCGGTGGATTCGTGGAATGAGATCTTTCGTCGCCATCGTTATAGGGCTGGTAGCTGCCAGTATCCTCTACTGGTATCAGAACCCAGACCTCGAAATGAAGGTGCCCGATGGCTTAATCGCCCAGATTGAAGAGCAGCGTTCAGCGTTGAAGCAGATCCCGGATTCCTTTGCTGAGATTCCTACGACAACCACGCCCAGACCAATCAGGAAAACGGCAGTTGAGGCAAATATAAGAGAAGACGCAAAACTCCCTAACATTACTGATACGACAGAAAGAGTTACCGACCTAGAGCAGAAGGTACACACCGGCATTAACGAGGCAAGAGCCAGCAACGGTGTTTCGCCTCAGTTACAGTGGGTCGCCAGTCTCGGAGTTGTGGCACGGGCTCACAGCGAAGATATGACGAAGCG
>JAAXHZ010000147.1 GCA_012270625.1 Dehalococcoidia bacterium
TCCTGCGCCACAGGCTCAGGCCCCAGCCGCTCCGACATCAGCCCCCGCTCCGGAGCCGACTGAGACCCCGGTCCCACTGGAGGCGACTCCCGTTATCGCGACCGCCGTGCCCGCGGCCCCCGCAGCCAGTGGGGACGCCAGGTACGGAGGCACCCTCCGCAAGAGCGCGGGCGACGACCTGGTCCACTTCGACTTTATGATCCAGACCACGGTTCGCACCCAGCAGCGCGTTGGAGCCGCGTACAACCGCCTCTTCAGGTACGCCTTCGATGAGAAGGGAGTAATCCTCCCTGACCTCGCTGAGGACTGGGACGCCTCCGGCGATGGTCTTACCTACAACATCACTCTCCAGGACGGCATCAAGTTCCACACGATCGAAGGGGCGCCAGGCAGCGGCACCGACCTGGACTGCCAGGACTCGGTCCACAGCCTGAACAAGTACCGCAACGTCGATACGAGCAGGCGCGCGAAAGACGTCGGCGCTGTAGAAAGCGTGGAGTGCGGAGCCGGCTCGCAGGACATCGTCATCAAGTTGAGCCAGCCCGACGCCGGTCTAATATCGATGCTGGCCGCAGGTTGGGCTTCGGTCTTCCCCAGTGAGCTTCCCTACGAGGATCTCGAGACCACCGTCATTGGTACAGGCCCCTTCGTCTGGCAGGGCTACACAAAGGGCGGAAAGGCCGAGTTGACCAAGAATCCGGACTACTGGCGCGACGGCCTCCCCTACATGGACGGCATCGAGGACATCGTCTTCGCCGAAGAGACAGCCTCGTTCGCTGCCTTCCGCGCCAAGCAGCTGGACATTAACTCCCTCATGCAGTACCTCTACCCAGAAGAGGGGAAGATACTCAAAGAGCAGGACCCCACAATCAACGTCTCCATAATCCCGCGCCTGTGGTGGCACAGCGTATCTGGCCAGTTGTCAGACCCAGTGTGGGGCGACGTGAGAGTCCGCCAGGCTTTCAATTTGGCTCTCGACCGTGGTCAGTCCACGCAGATCCTGAACCAGGGCGCAGGCGACACCGGTGGATGGCAGCCTCCGTGGAGCAAGTGGAGCCTGCCTCGTGAGGAGCTAGATGAAAAAATAGGCAAAAAAGACGGTTCCGATATGGAGGACCGCAGAGAGCAGGCCAGGAAGCTTCTGGAAGAAGCAGGCTATGCGGAGGGCGAGCTAAAGCTCAACTGGCTGGTCCTCAACACCAGGGAAAGCAGGTTGACTCCAGCTTTCGCACAGGACCAGTTGAAGCTCATCGGTGTTGAGATCGTACAGGACATCGTGGACCGCGCAGCCTACACGGACAGGCAGGACCGCCGGGACTTCCAGCTAAGAAGCGCTGGAGGCGTAGCTCCAGTCTTGAACCCCAGCCTGTTCTACAGCAACATCTATTTATGCGACGCATCGAACAACTTTAGCGGCTACTGCGATCCTGAATTTGAGGACATGTACAAGAAACAGCTCTCCGAACAGGACGAGGGCGAACGCCAGAGCATCGTCTGGGCAATGGAGCGCAAGCTGTTCAACGACCTGCCACATATTCAGATCCGATGGGTGGCCGAGGGCATGGCGTGGTGGCCGTGGGTCAAGAACTTCCACGACGTCGATCCCGCCTACTACAACAATGTGACTCTCGAAGAAGTCTGGATGGAGGAACGCTAGTCCCCGCTGAACTCTGCACGCGGGATGGGAGACCCGTCGCGGTCTCCCATCTCCACCCAACTGCGGAATCAGGCCAATGTGACACACAGGGCAAGAAGTGCGTAACTACATCATCAAGAGGCTCTTACTGGCGGTAGTCACCGTTTACGCCGTAGTTACCCTCGTGTTCGTGCTCATGCGCCTGATTCCCGGCGATCCTGCCTTGATAGCCTTGGCCGAGCCCGGCAGGGGAGAAGCCATCCCGCAGGAGATATTGGAGAAGAAGAGAGAAGAGCTTGGCCTGAACAAGCCTCTGCACATTCAGTACTCTACCTGGCTGGTAAGCTCACTCCGCTTCGACTTCGGAAAATCCTCCTGGGGCGGCGGCGATGTTGTCGAAGAGTACATTCAGCGTCTGCCCATCTCCGTCAACATGGTGATTACGGCCAGCATATTGACCGTGATCATAGGAGTGCCTCTGGGCATCTACTCTGCGGTGAGGCAGGACACCGCCTTCGACTATATCGCCCGCATCATCTCCATATCCGGTCTGTCGATGCCCAACTTCTGGGTTGCCGGACTCATAATCATCTTCCTGCTGCGTGTCTTTCACTGGCTGCCGCCGTTGGACTTCATCCCTTTCTGGGAAGACCCGAAGCGGGCTTTCGTTCAGGGTATCTTCCCAGCATTCGCGGTCGCTTTCGCTTTCATAGGCTCAACCGCCCGGATGGCGCGGTCATCTTTCCTGGAGGTCATGCGAGAAGACTACATACAGGTGGCGAGGGCCAAGGGGCTGGTCGAACGCCTGGTGATCCAGCGACATGCTTTGAGGAACGCAATGCTCCCGGTAATCACGATCCTGGGACTCCAATTCGGGTTCGCGCTGGGGGGACTGGTGGTCGTCGAAGCAGCCTTCAACCTGCCCGGCGCGGGGCGGTTCCTGCTGGATGCAACGATACGGCGCGACTACAACGTGGTACAGGCGAGTCTGTTCGCGATCGCCATCTTCGTCACCATGGCCAACCTGATCGTCGATATTCTCTATGCATGGCTCAATCCGCGCATACGGTACGAATGAACGAGGGGCGCGCCTGAGTTGAGTAGCCCAGTCAACACCACTAGCGAGCTTGCGGAGCAAGGCCGATTTACTTCGGCTCTCAGGACTTCGAGGCGACTGATACGCCAGAAACCCTTGGGATTCGCGGGCGCCATCCTCCTCGTTTTCGTTACCCTGCTGGCAGTGTTGGCCCCGTGGATCGCCCCAGTGGATCCCAACACCCTGACTGTAGACATTCTGCAAGGACCGTCAGCAGCTCACTGGCTTGGCACGGATACGACCGGACGGGATGTCTTCAGCCGCGTAGTGTGGGGCGGGCGCGTATCACTGTTGGTAGGAGTCACGGCCACCCTCTTGGGTACCGGCACGGGAGCAGTCATCGCGGTGGCAACTTCATACTGGGGAGGAAAGATGGACATAATCGCCCAGCGGTTCATGGATATACTGTGGGCGTTCCCTTCACTCATAGTCGCGATGGTGCTGATGTTCGTGATTGGCACGAGCACCCGAAACGTCATTTTCGCCATCAGCATAGTAGTCATTCCCTCAGCGGCCCGCGTCGTTCGCTCCCAAGTGCTCGCCGTCAAGGAGATGGAGTACACGACTGCGGCACGGGCCATCGGCGCCGGTGACTGGCGCATTATGCTCCACCACATAACACGCAACTGTATGGCTCCTTACATCATAGTAGCCAGCATTACGCTCGGCGGGGCCATTACAACTGAAGCCTCTTTGAGTTTTCTTGGAATGGGTATCCCTCCGCCAACGCCGTCCTGGGGACGAGACCTCTTCGGAGCCGCCCGCCAGTACGCCGAGCTGGCCCCCTGGATGGCAATCGCTCCCGGCGTCGCCCTCAGCCTCGCCGTGTACGGCTTCAATCTCCTCGGAGACGCCGTCCGCGACGTTCTCGACCCCCGCCTCCGCGGCGCCTAGCCTGTAAGGTCTTGCAGACGACCCCAGCAGCCATGCGCCAACGTTGGCCGTGTGAACTAGGGCGAAGTCGGGACTATTCCAGGTTCCTCACTCCTATCAGGTGGACCCCCTGCTGGTCGGCTCCATCCCCACTACTAGCCCACACTTCCCCTGTTCTGTGTAGAATGCACCTCAGACCACAACGAAAGGGGAACAGGACAGAAAATTGAAAGTCACAGACCTCAGGACAATGGTCATCGAGAACCAGCCACCATACAGGGGAGGCAGGTATCTGCTGTTCCTTGAGATCGAGACCGACGAGGGCATCACCGGCCTCGGCGAGAGGATCACCGGCAACACCTATTCGGACAGGCTCAGCGATCTCAAGTCGCAGATCAGCCTCATCAACGAAATGGCCAGCATGTACGTGGTCGGCGAGAATCCCTTTAACATCGAGCTGATCTGGGATCGTATGTACGGCGCCCGCCACGACTTCCGTCACCCCAGCCTACAGTTGACACCGGTCCTCAGCGCGATAGAGATGGCTCTATGGGACATCGTCGGCAAGGCGGCCAACCAGCCTATCTACAACCTGCTCGGCGGACAGTACCATGAGAAGCTTCGCGCATACGCATACATGCCAGAGGGAGGCTTCCGTGAGAACCCAGAGAAGGCCGGCGAGATCGCGCAGCAGCTTCTCGAAGAGGGCAACACCGCGTGCAAGCTTGACCCCTTCCATCCGCTCTTCCCGCTCCCACGAGACATTCCTCTCTGGGAAATCGAAAACGCCGCCAAGATCTTCGAGAGCATTCGAAACACTGTCGGGAACAGGCTCGAAGTCGGAATCGGCACACACGGTCAGCTCACTACATACAGCGCGATCCGTGTGGCCGACTACCTTGAGCCATACCACCCATTCTGGTTCGAAGAGCCTGTTCCCCCCGAGAATGTCGAGGAGATGGCACGTGTCGCCGCGCATACCAGCATTCCGATAGCCACCGGTGAGCGTCTGGTCACGAAATACGAGTTCTCGAACCTGCTTGAGAAGCAGGCCGCTCAGATCATCCAGCTAGACGTCGGACAGTGCGGCGGCATAATGGAGGCGAAGAAGATAGCCAGCATCGCCGAGGCCCACTACGCGATGATCGCGCCTCACATGGCCTGCGGACCCATAGCCGCCGCCGCTGCCATCCAGGTGGACACCTGCTCGCCCAACTTCCTGATACAAGAGGCCAACCAGGGACCGCTCCACCACGTCATCTTCAAGGAGCCGCTGGTGTTCGAGAACGGCTTCATCACGCCGCCCACAGGTCCCGGACTCGGTATCGAGCTAGACGAGGACGTGATCAAGCGCATCGAGGTCGAATAGCCTGAAAAGTTTCCTATCCCTCAGATAGAGGGCTGGAGCCTGCTCCGTACCGCGATACGGGGGTGAGGGTGAATAGTCGGTGAGCCAGACTCAGCCCACTCACAATGGATACCTGGAGCATTTGAGGAAAGAAAAATGCCAGTAGATCTGTCTCGCAAGAGCTGGAAGCCCGGCGATGGCTGGGACAAAGCCATTGAGGACATCAAATACGTTCGGAGCTTGGCCAAAGAGCTTGGCGGCCCCGAGAGGGTCAAGCGCCAGCACGATGGCGGACGCTACACGGTCCGGGAACGCATCGAGAAGATGGTCGATCCCGGCAGCTTCCTGGAAGCAGGGCCAATGGTGGGCGCAGCCGAGTTCGACGAGGACGGCAACATAATCGAGTTTACCCCCGGCGCATACGTCATGGGCCTCGC
>JAAXHZ010000148.1 GCA_012270625.1 Dehalococcoidia bacterium
AAGGTGTACTTCGAGCGCGCCGGATTCTCTGCTGAGACTGCCCATGATGGCGAACTAGGTCTGGCGCTCGCCCGGGATCTGGCCCCAGACCTGATCATTCTCGACCTGATGCTTCCCCGCCTCGATGGAGTGCAGCTATGCAGGATACTGCGCCGGGAGTCAGACGTCCCCATAATCATGCTCACGGCCAGAGAAGCCCCCGTCGAAAGGATAGCCGGGCTGGACAGTGGAGCCGACGACTACGTCGTCAAGCCGTTCGACCCTGATGAGGTCATTGCGCGTGCGCATGCCCTGCTGCGCCGCGTCAAGGACAGAGTTCAGCAGATCCTGACACGCAACAACATCACGCTGAACGAGACCACAGGGATGGTGACAGTCAATGATGAGCCTGTGACACTGACCAAGGCGCAGACTGCCTTGCTCTCGACGTTCCTGCGCCATCCCAACCAAGTGCTCACCCGCGACCAGTTGATATCGCTGACCTTCAGCGACGAGTTCGATGGATTCGACCGTGCCATCGATAGCCAGGTCGCCCGCTTGCGCAAGCAGCTCAGCAGGAGCGGAAGCCAGCCCATTCAGACCGTGTACGGCGCGGGCTACAGGTTCGTGGTGGAGAACGAGTGATGTCGCTGCGTTCGCGAATCATGGCTGCAACCGTCCTCGTGGTCGTCCTTACCGTCCTGACCAGCATCGGCGTGGGCTACTATGCGACGCAGTCGCGCCTGGGCGTGTTTGTCGAACGGCTGGGCGATGACGAGGCGAAGCAGCTCGCCCTGAATCTGAGCCGGGAGTACACCGCTGCCGGCGGTTGGGGGACAGTGGATAAGCCGCTGTCCGAGGCCGGATACATCTACGAGGTCGCCTCGCAGGGAGAGCAGTCCGAGGCTGTAAGGGGAGAGCATGCCGAACTCTCCCACCAGGATCCTATACGGATAGTCATCGTCGGAGCCGATGGGCGCGTCGTGAGGGACAACGTGGCGGTGTTGCCGTCTGGGAGCGCACCGCCCGAACTCAGCGGGCATCGCGAGATGGTGTTCGACCTGACAACGAACCAGCCGGTCGGCCAAGTCTACGTGGACGTCAACCAAGAACTCCTGTCCGGCGAATCTCACGGGTTTCTCAACACGCTGTTGTACATCACGCTGGCTGGCGGCGCGCTGACGGTCGGCGTTGCTATCCTGCTAGCTGCTTGGCTATCGAAACGCATAACGGCGCCGGTGACGGCGTTAACAGAGGCCACCCAGGCGATTGCCGAGGGAGGGGTGACCCATTTGCCCGTCACGTCCTCGGATGAATTGGGCCGGATGAGTGCGGCTTTCAACCGGATGACCTCCGCGCTGGAAACACAGCGTGATCTGCGCAGAAAGCTGATAAACGACGTCTCGCATGAGCTGAATACGCCGCTGAGCGTAATCCTGCTGGAGGCAAAGGGGCTGCGTGACGGGCTGCAGAGCCCCGATAGCGCGTCAGACCACATCATCCAGGAGGTGGACAGGCTGCGCGGCCTCGTCACCGATCTGGACTGGCTTGCGGAGAC
>JAAXHZ010000149.1 GCA_012270625.1 Dehalococcoidia bacterium
CCTCGAAAATTGCATAAGTGCAATTTTCTCAGACTATGTGAAACTTGACACAATATCTGAGGTTTACCTAGAATCGGTTGAATAGGCGTCGTAGTTCGCCTGCCCGAGTGTGAGGCTGGGAATGGAGCTGAACGTTTCACAGCTGCTGATGGAACCGAGCGGCTCCAGCCGCGAGTACCCGTTAGACGATCCGCTGCTCTTGCCCGATGGGCGTGACGCTATCAGAGTGACGGGTACGGTCGCCATGCTGCGGACCAACAAGAGCATCTGGGTGAGCGCCGCGCTGCGTTCGGCGCTCGATTGCGAGTGCGGTCGCTGCCTGACTCGGTACAGTCATCCGATACAGTTTCAGCTAGAAGAGGAGTACATCCCCTCTCTCAACCCACTGACAGGAGCGCGGGTTACTCCGCCCTCGGATGGCAGTGACTACTATCTGATAGACGACAACCACATTCTCGATCTGACGGAGCCTGTCAGAGAGTACGTCATGATGTCAGACCCGATGAAGCCGCTATGCAGGTCAGACTGCGCCGGACTGTGCGCTGGCTGTGGCTCGGACCTGAACCATGAGCAGTGCGGCTGCGAGGCTGCCAGGGACGCGCGCTGGGGTCCCCTTCTCGAGCTGATGTCCGGCGCGGCTGAGACAGATTAGCCCCAGGTCCAAGTGAGGAGCTGAAATGCCACCCCTTCCAAAGAAAAAGCACTCAAAGAAGCGACAGGGCGGCAGGTCCGCGCACTTCGCGATAGGACGTCCGGCGGTGTCCAGATGTTCGCAGTGTCAGCGGGCCAGAATGTCCCACCGCGTTTGCGCTCACTGCGGCTACTACAATGGACGTGAGGTGATTGTGTCGGACTCCGAGTTCATCTAACCTGTCTGTACCACCGGCGCCAGTGGACCTCACGAGTCGTACAGAAGCCCACGGAGATGATTCTATGACTCTGACATTCAAGACCGAAGCTCAAGGCCCGGAAGTCGCCTACCTGTTCCCCGGGCAGGGCGCGCAGGCCGTCGGAATGGGCAAGGAGCTTTACGAAAGCTCCGCTGCCGCGCGGGACGTATTCGACCAGATCGACGAAGCGCTCGGACGCTCACTCACGGGCGTGATGTTCGAAGGCCCCGAGGACGACCTGAAAGAGACGGTCAACGCCCAGCCGGGCATCATGGCCGTGAGCCTGGCGTGCGTGAAGGCGATGGAAGATGAGCTAGAGATGGACGAAATGCCGCAGCCCGTAGTGATGGCGGGCCACAGTCTGGGCGAGTACACCGCTCTGGCAGTGGGCGGTGTTCTATCCGTGGAGCAGACTGCGCTGCTGGTGCAGGAGCGCGGCAGGCTCATGCAGGAGGCGTGCGATCAGAATCCGGGCACCATGGCCGCCGTGATAGGACTCGACCGGATGGCGCTTCAGGAGGTCGCGCGCGAGACAGGCGTGTGGATATCCAACGTCAACACCGGGGAGCAGATCGTCATCAGCGGAGAGCGAATGGCGGTCGCCAGGGCGATGGACCTGTGCAGCGCGCGCGGCGCGAGCAAGGTCATTGGCCTTCGGGTCGGCGGCGCGTTCCACTCAGGGCTTATGGAGCCGGCGCGAGCCGGTCTGATGGAAGCCATCGGGGATATGGACTTCAGCGACTCTCGCGTCCCGATAGTCGCCAACTGCACCGGCAAGCCGATGACCAAGGCCGAAGACATCAAGCAGGAGCTGCTCTCGCAGGTCTGCAGCACCGTCCAGTGGAAGGACACTATCGACTACATGGTCGGGTCGGGCGTGAACAGGTTTCTCGAGATAGGTCCGGGACGCGCGCTGAGCGGCATGGTCAAGCGCATAAATCGCAGGGCCAACATATCGAACGTCGCAGACCTGGCCTCGATCCTCAGTCTCCGTATCTAGGACCCCAGCCGGACGATGGCTCGGAAAAGCGCCCCCAGCTCCAGACGCAGGACGCGCGTCGCCGCGTTCCAAACCCTGTGCGAGATAGACCTGGTAAACCACAGTCTCGACCAGGCGCTGGCCCATGTGAAGAGCTCCCACGATTTGTCGAGGTCGGCCACCGAGTTTCTAATTGCCCTGACCACTGGTGTACTTGAAAACATCCAGCGAATAGATAAGATAATCACCGAGTTCGCGCCGAGCTGGCCGATCTCTCAAATGGCCGTCACGGATCGAAACTTGCTGAGGATGGCCATCTACGAGATGGCCATGTTGGGTGAGACACCGCCCAAGGTGGCTATAAACGAGGCGGTGGAAGTGGCCAAAGTGTTCGGGTCCGAGAGCTCCCCCAGGTTCGTGAACGGAGTTCTGGGGTCGGTCCTGGAGACTACAATCGCAAAGAAGTAATTCTCACTCGGAGGTATGGCATTGGCAAGCCTGATGGAGAGAGTACAGGAAGTAGTCGCTGAGAAGCTGAGCGTAGATGAGTCCGAGGTGGTGCCCGCCGCATCGTTTACCGAGGACCTCAACGCCGACTCTCTCGACCTTGTAGAACTGATCATGGCGTTCGAGGAGGAGTTCTCCACCGACGACGTTACGCTGGAGATCTCAGACGAGGACGCGGAGAACATACAGACCGTCCAGCAGGCGGTGGACTATCTTCTCGCGAACGGAATCGAAGAGTAGTCTCGTAGAGCGTAAGACTCGCCGCTGAAACAGGCTTCAAGGCCGGTTCGGTGACTCCCCCTTTCCGCTGCGGAGAGAGGGCGACTGGCTGATTCCACTCAGGCAGGTCATGATGACCTGCCTGTTCACTGTCTGAACGTTCGGAGCGAACGCTGAGCAGAGACAACGTATTCATCACGGGCTTTTCCGGGACCGGCAAGACGACGACCGGGCATGAGGCTGCGCGACTGCTCGGCTGGCAGTTCGTGGATACCGACGACGTGATCGTCGAATCGGCCGGCATGTCCATCGAGGACATCTTCTCACATCACGGCGAGGAGGAGTTTCGGCGCATCGAGCGGGAGACGCTGGCGTCGGTTGCCCGATCGCGGCGTCAGGTGGTCTCCACCGGCGGCGGTATCATCATGGACGAGCGAAACCGCGCCGTCATGGAACGCGCCGGTGTCGTCGTGCTCCTGGAAGCGCGGGCCGACACACTTGTCAGACGCCTGAGACAACAGGAGACCGACGAGGGCGATGATCTGGTCGCCAGGCCCATGCTGGATGCCGACGACCTCGTGCAGCGCATCCATTCCTTGAAGGCCCAGCGACAGTTCAACTATACTCGCGCCCACTGGACGGTGCACACGGACTTCCTCTCGCCTACGCAGGCCGCCGAGGAGGTCGTTCGGGGATTCAACATGGTCAAAGCCTCCCTCAACATTGCCGAGTCGGACTCTGCGAAGATGGACGATCCCGAGCTGGCGGCTAAGGTTCGCACGTCGGCTGGCGACTATCCGCTGTGGGTCGGATGGCAGATCATAGACGAAGTTGGCGAGCGCATTCTCCGAATAATGGACCCCGGCGTCGCGTACATCATCACCGACGAGGGCGTTTACCAGCAGGCGAGACGGGCGCAGAATTCGCTCGAAATGTCCGGCATCGCCGCGCACATGTTCGTCATTCCCGCGGGGGAGCAGAGCAAGACGCTCGCGACCGCAGAGCACATCTACACGTGGCTCGCCGGACTCAAGGCCGAGCGCGGCCACCTGATCCTCGCGGTCGGCGGTGGAGTAGTCGGCGACCTCGCGGGCTTCGTCGCGGCGACGTACCTGCGCGGCATACCGTTCGCCCAGGCGCCGACGAGCTTGCTGGCGATGATGGACGCCGCAATCGGCGGCAAGACAGCGGTCGATCTGCCACAGGGCAAGAACCTCGTCGGGGCGTTCTATCAGCCTAAGTTCGTCCTGGCCGACGTGTCTGTTTTGCAGACTCTACCTGACAGAGAACTGCGTTCGGGCTGGGCAGAAGCCATCAAACACGGTCTGATAATGGACGACGACCTCCTCTCCACGTTCGAGAGTCAGACCGACGAGATCCAGGCGCTCGAACCTGAAGTCGCGACAGACGTGATCAGGCGCAGCATGGCGATCAAGGCCAACGTGGTGTCGCAGGATGAGCGGGAGACGCTGGGCATCCGTGTGCTGCTCAACTACGGTCACACGATCGGACACGGTATCGAGGCGGCGACCGGCTACGGTCAGTACCTGCACGGCGAGGCGGTCAGTATCGGCATGATGGGAGCAGCCAAGATCGGGCGCGGCATGGGTCTGATGTCAGACGCCGACATCGAGCGGCAGCGGTCCGTGCTTTCGGCCTACGGCCTGCCGCTGGACGCGCCAAGCGTGGACCCGGCGCGCGTCTTAGAGGCGATGCGGTCCGACAAGAAGACCGCCGGCGGGGCCATCAGATGGGTGCTGCTCGACGGCATTGGCAACGCGACAACGCGGAACGACGTACCGACTGAGCTGGTGGATGACGTACTGAGCGGTCTGATGAGCTGAGCTGAACGCCCGGAGGGCCGTTGGAGTATCTCGACTGGCTGCTAATGGCCCTGGTGGGCATCGGCGCTGGGACGTATGGAGTTCTCGTCGGAGCCGGCGGGGGTTTTATCCTGGGTCCCATTCTGCTGCTGATGGCAGGCTCGGATCCCAAAGACGTGCCCGGCACGGTTCTTGCCGCGATAGCGATCAACAGCGTCCTCGTAGTCTGGACATATCGCAGGATCGGTGTCGTTGACTATCGAAGCGGACTGCTCTTTGCTGGGGCCGCTGTGCCTGGCGCGGTGATCGGCGCGCTCGGTGTGGAGCTCGTCTCTTCCGACACACTCAGGATCTCGTTCGGCGTGCTGCTGGTCCTGCTGGCGATACAGCTCGCGATCCGGCCGCTGCTTCTCAGGATCATTCACCTGGAGCGACAACGTCGCATGATCACGGCCACCGTGCGCAGCCGCACCATTCGCACCAGTGACGGGCAGGAGTACAAGTACGAGTTCAACGAGGCGCTCGCCACCTCGTTCAACGTCGTGCTGGGGTTCATATCCAGCTTCTTCGGCATCGGAGGCGGGTTCCTCAGAACGCCCATACTGGTGCTTGCGTTTGGATTTCCGGTCAGGGTCGCCGCGGCGTCCTCGGTGTTCGCGCTTGCGATCTATGGCAGCGCGGGAGCCGTGACACACGCGGCGCTGGGGCACATAGAGATATTCCCGATGCTCCTGTTCTCAGGCATCGGCCTCGCGGTCGGAGGTCAGATTGGGGCCAGAGTCTCTGGTCGGGTACGGGGAATCTGGGTGCTGCGAATGCTGATAGTCGTCGTGCTGCTGCTCGGAATACGGCTGATCTGGGAGGGCGTTACGGGCTGACGGCCAGTGGCTACCTCGGCGTTATGCGTCCGTCGGAGTTGGCCGACAGCAGCGCGCGGTATGAGTAGCCCATGCGCGCGAGCTCGGCGCTGCCGCCCTCGTTCCGGTCGAGTATCGACAACACCTTGACCACCTTGTACCCGGCGGCTTCGACCGTGTCTATCGCGTGAAACAGGCTGGAGCCGGTGGTGCACGTGTCGTCAACCACCGCGATGGGAGCGCCTTCAGCAAGGCTGTCGGTCGGCCCTTCGATGGAGCGCCTTCCGCCGTATTCCTTGGTCTCCTTGCGGACGATCAGCCCAGGTATGGGGTGTCCTTCAAGGTGACTCACGACCGAAACTGCGGAGACGATGGGATCAGCTCCCAGCGTGGGTCCCGCAATCGCCTGCGCCCCGGACTCCTGGATGATGGGCAGGAGCGCCTTCGCGACTAGGTAGCCGCCCTCGGGATCGAGCGAGAGTATTCGCCCGTCGAAGTAGTACGAGCTCGTCCCGCCAGCGGTGAGCTTGAACTCACCGAACAGGAGCGCGCCCCTGTCGATAGCGATGTCCATGATTTCCTGGGCTTGAGAGTCAGTCATGTTCATCACCTCTGGGGGCGAGGCCGAGGTACTTGCGGCGGCTGTTGAGGCCTTGGTGGAGGCGGGGTTGGTGGAGGCGGAGGTGTAGCAGAGGGTCTGCTAGGAAAACCGAAATCTTTAAGGGGACGTTCATCAGGTGGAGAGGGAGGGCGAGGTCGCGGGCTCCTCTCCATAAGCATGACGGTATCGATCCTCCATGATTGCATACGCAGTCTCCATGCACTTCTGATTCAATTTGCTGTTTATGGTAATGCCTTCTTCTCCAGACCGAGCTGTAGCTTCTATCAGGCGAAGTTGACATTCACTGTTCCTTCGACGTATCTCAGAATCCTCTGCATTAGCATCGTCGATTTCTAGCCACAACGCCTCCCATTCTAATTCTAGGCGCTTAACCTGAATGCTAATCCCGTGAAGAACTGCGCTCTTCTTGGAGAAGTCCCCGACGTAATCTACGGCGACCAGAATCGCGGTTAGGATGACCAACATTGCTCCCACTATCCAGGAAATAGGCTGGGGCAGAGACGTGTACGGAAAAGCCACACTAACGATTACCATGACCAGCAGCAAGAATCTAACAGAGCGATAGTACCACTGGTAGCGATCTGCAAGGGCTTCATAGTAGCGACCGAGGCGATCAACGTCCAAGTAGTCTTGCCATACTGTGTTTCGAATGGACTGACTGACCATGCGCATCCTCCTTCTCGGACCAGTCGACATTTCATGAAGGTTGCCATCACGCCGATCTTCAATTGCCAACGCATACGCGGTCTAACTGTCATTATACGAGAAAATGACTGAGGTGCTATTTCGGTGAGAGTAGGCGGAGGCTCCGTATCCACCGAGCATCTGGGCCAACGGTACGTTGACCGCTTCTTCGCGTATGGTCTCAGGATCGTTGTGTGCGGAAGGCAATGGGTACTCACATCTTGTCTACATGTCAAAGTGCCGTGGTGTCTCTATTATAATTGGCGCTGCTGGACTGATTACAGTTGAATACGGTTTCACAGGAGACTCACATGTCTGACAGGAAGAAGGTGCTGATAACCGGGGCGGCTGGACTGATAGGCGGTCTGCTCCGGGACGGTCTGAAAGACTCATACGACGTATCTGGAGTCGATATCAGGCCGGTGGACGGATTCACCAGCCTGGTGGCCGACACGTCCGATCTCGACGCTGTGCTGCCCGCGTACGATGGAGTGGACACGGTTATCGACCTCGCCAGCGTGCCTGACCAGGACAGTCCGTGGGACGTTGTGTACCAGAACAACTTGCCTTCGACCTACAACGCGCTGGAGGCCGCGCGACGGGCCGGAGCAAAGCGGGTGATCTTCGCCAGCTCAAATCACGCGACCGGCAACTACGAGGAGGACGAGCCTTACGTCTCCATAGTCGCGGGCAGGTACGATGGGTTGGACCCGTCCAGTTTCCCCAGGATAACGGTTGATATGCCGATAAGACCGGATGGGCCATACGGAATAGGCAAGGCGTTCGGGGAAGCGGCTGGACGCTACTACTCCGACCACTTCGGGCTGTCGGTCATCTGCCTGCGGATTGGTACGCTGAACCGCGAGGGCAGGCCGCAGGCTCCGAGACAGTTCGCGACGCTGCTGTCGCATCGTGACCTGGTACAGCTCGTTCGGAGGTGCGTAGATGCGCCTGATACTGTCAGGTTCGCGATCTTCTACGGTGTTTCCAACAACACCTGGCGCTTCTGGGA
>JAAXHZ010000150.1 GCA_012270625.1 Dehalococcoidia bacterium
GAATGGCAGGCAGGTACTAGGTGGATGGATAGGCGATCTCACATGGCGCCTCCTGTGCGTCGAGGACACGAGAGCTGAGAGTATGGAGAATCTCGGAGACATTCTGAAACGAATGCGTGAGAACCGGTCGATCAACGGCGACGCCGCTGATCCTGGTAACGGCGCCGTACCTCCTGACGATCCGGAAGAAGACGTCTGCCCGATCTGCGAGGGCAGACTGTGGTTAGCGATCGATGCGCCGGTCGGTCACCCGGACTTCGGCAAAGCAGAGCCATGCCGGTGTCAGGCAGAGCTAGACCAGGGCGAGCGAGCAGGCAGGCTGCGGCGCTACTCCAACCTCGGCCCCCTCTCCAGGCTGACATTCGGATCGGTCAACCCCGAAGGCATAGCCAGCGATCCTGAAAGCAAGCGACTGTTCAGGATCGCCTACGAGGCCGCGCTGTCATACGCGGAGCAGCCTATGGGTTGGCTTGTTCTGACAGGGCCTCACGGCTCGGGCAAGACGCACCTTGCCGCGGCGATCTCCAATCACTGCATCGAGCAGGGACGTCCGGTCTTCTTCGTGCACGTCCCTGACTTATTGGACGACCTGCGATCCACATACTCGCCCATGAGTGAGCTCTCCTACTCCGAGCTTTTCGAGCAAGTCAACGAGGCGCCGCTGCTGGCGCTGGACGGGCTGGGAACACAGAGTCCCACGCCATGGGCGCAGGAGAAGCTCCAGCAGATATTCAACCGGAGAGCAAACTCAGAGCTTCCGACAGTCGTCACCACGGCCGTTCAGATCAGCGACATCGATCCGTACATCGCGAGCCGCATGACCCACCCGTCTCTAAGTCGCGTGATAGAGGTTCGGGGCGTGAGCCATGATCCAACAAAGCGCCTGGGACGGGTGCCAGCTGAGATGGTCAAGCGCATGACGTTCGACACGTTCGACACGCGTGGCAACTCCGCGTCTGCCGAGCAGCGCAACAGCCTGACAACCGCGTTCGACAGCTCTCGGGCCTGGGCTGAGGCTCCGGATGGGTGGCTCACCCTGTTCGGCGAGACGGGCGCAGGTAAAACCCACCTCGCGATCGCGATCGCGGCGACTCGACTGTCCCAGGGCCTGCCCGTCTTCTTCGCGTTCGTGCCCGAGTTGATGGACTACCTGAGATATACCTTCCAACCCAACAGTGGCATCGCCTACGACCGTGTCTTCGACGAAGTCAGGAACGCGCCCATGCTGATCCTGGACGACCTGGGTGTCGAGTACCGCAGCGACTGGGCATACGAGAAGCTCTACCAGATCATCGTTCACCGCCATAATCTGCGAATGCCCACGGTCATCACTACCAGCCTGAACGTGCTCGACACCACCGGGCCAATAGTCTCACGCATACGTGACGAGCTGAGCGGGATGATCATCCGTATAGACGCGCCGGACTACAGGGTAAAAAGGCGAGAGGGAAACAGGCAGGGCACGCCCGAGCATCGACCACGGCGGAGCAGTCGCCGGTAGATGTCCCGGTACTGTACCTTCTGCGAGATAGTCGCGGGTCGACTTCCATCTAGGATAGTCCATGAAGAGCCTGACATCCTGGTGTTTCGCAACCAGTTGGACTGGTTCCCAGTGCAGCTTCTCATCGTGCCCACTGAGCACATGACCCAGGAGGAGCTGTGGTCGAGTGGCGATCTCCTCGGACGCATCGGCCAGCTCGCCGTAAAGCTCGGAAGCAAGTCGAGTCCCGACGGGTACAGGATCGTGTCAAACTTCGGACGCGATGGGCTTCAGACCCAGCCGCACGGACACATCCACGTGGTCGGCGGCAGTCCGCTCGGCCTATACGTGCGAAATCCTGTCGGACTCTACTAGGTCACGCCAGCCTGAGAATTCGCGCGAGCTTGATCACCAGTACAAGCAGCGGCATCAGCAGATCACGCAGCCTGAAGACCAGGTAGGTGACAGGGGCCGCGATAGCGGCGCCCGCCAGGATGTCCAATGGATAGTGGACGCCAGCATAGACCCGCGCCAACCCGTACAGGCTGGCCGCCGTTATCGCGATCCAACCGAGCCTGCGGTTTACTCCCCAGATCCCAAACGCCAGCCCGAAGACCGCGGCAACCGCATTCGATGGAAACGAGGAGTCCGTCGGCTTGTAGAACAGCAGCGCGACATCGGCGTTCACGAAGGGTCTGGGCCGAAAGTAGAACATGTTGATTATGAAGACCACGGAGTTGGACAGCGCCATAGAAGTCAGCGCAACGAACACGCCGATCTGGCGCTGAATCCGGACCTCCCGGTCCCGGTCTATGAACCACATGAATATGAGCGCGAACGCAAGCGCGACCGGCATCAGGTAGTCGCTGACGATCCACTGGGCGATCCTGTCAACGAACGGTGCGACGCCGACGAAACCGTTTATCAGCGTAAACAGCTTCATGTCCGCGGCGTTTAGCGCTTCTGGCAAAACTTCCACCAGTACCTGACGCTGCGCGCCAGGGAGAGAACGTAATTGGTGTCCCTGAGACTGTCTATCCCGGATTCGGGTCCCGCCTCAGCACCGCGCATCCGATGGTTGACGATCGAAGTCAGCGCAAGCGTCACTATCACCGCAGCGAAAGCGCCAAAGAAGAAGAAGAGCGCCTGGGTGGGAGCATCGAGACCGCCTTCGTAGTCGTTGATGTTGCGCGCGCCGGTGCCGAAGAACAGCACAAATCCCGCGACAGCCAGCATCGAACCAAGAGTCCTTGCGACAATAGCCGACTTGAAGATCAGCAGCCCTCTTATGTCGCCGACCGAGAGGGCGAACTGCAACACGCCAATCGTCGAGACAAAGACGGCAATGCAGTAGTCGGTCGCGAAAGTGAACATGGTGGGTAGTGGGCTTGCGGGTCCAGCCTCTACATGTCGCGGGCGCTGGAGACTACTCCATCGGAATCTCAGTGCACCAGTCCCGGTACTTGGGGTTGCCGCCCCTAATCAGATCGACGTAGGTGTCACTGAGCTTCTGCGTAATCGGGCCGACGC
>JAAXHZ010000151.1 GCA_012270625.1 Dehalococcoidia bacterium
CAGTGAGACCAGTACACGCGCACCTGGTCTCTGGTCGGGCCTCCGAACAGCTCGACGACGGATATGCCGAGCGCCTTGGCCTTGATATCGATGAAGGCGCAATCCAAGCCGGCGATTGCCTTCGCCGCGATGCCGCCCGGACTTTGGCGCGTGATGCGATACATGTCCTGGAAACGCATCTCGAAGGCTCTAGGGTCTTTGCCGATGAGGAGGGGCTTCATGTCGCGGATGGTACCCTCGATACCGTGAGGCGATCGGCCGTCGCTGCATTCACCCCAGCCGGTGATGCCCTCGTCGGTCTCTACTTTGACGAACATCCAGGGTCGCCAGCCCGCGTCCACGATGAATGTCTCGATGTTGGTTATCTTCATGATGGCGAGTCCTTTCAAGAGTTTCGGATTTCGGCTCGGATGATAACACAACGCGGTCAGATTCATTGCCGCCCATCGGCATCAGTGTCATAATGTGGGATAAGGATGTCGCCATGAAAGTCAAGCTGGACAAAGAGCAGATTCGTAATACCGGATGATTCCCGCAAACGGCTTGGACTGCGGTCTGGGGACTTGTTGAGCTTGGATGTGGTCAATGGTGAAGTCAGACTCGAGCGACCGATACGCTGACTACCAACAAAGGAGATTTCATTGCCAAACCCGGTTGCATATTTCGAGCTCGGCAGCAGGAACGCCTCTGGACTCAAGGAATTTTACGCCAGCCTGTTCGGTTGGAACGTCGAGCCGTTCGGTCAGTCCGCGGCCGGCACTGACTATTTTCACGTGGAACCTGAAGAGGGTGGGATAGCGGGTGGAATACTCCAGACCAGCGGAGAGATGCCGCCAAACTACGTTATGTTCTACGTGAGTGTGGACGACTTACAGGCGTCTCTGGACAAGGCTGAGGGCCTGGGAGGAAAGACTGTCGTTCCGCCGATGCCCATTCCGAACGACATGGGGCACATCGCAGTGTTCATGGATCCGGACGACAATGTCATTGGACTGCACTCGTCCTCGTAGTTGCGTCTTTTGGGAGCGGGGATTATAGAAGTTAGGAGTTAGAGATGACCAACTCAGACCAAGACCTCGCGTTCGCACCTGCCACGGAGCTCCGAGACCTTATTGCCAGCAGGCAGATCACTTCAGTCGAGCTTACTGAGCTGTACTTGGCTCGGATCGAGGGTCTCGATGGGCAGCTAGACTCCTACCTGACACTGACTCCCGACATCGCGTTGGCTCANNCGGACAGAGTGCCGGACGCGGACGCGGCTTGTGTCGAGAGCGTACTCAACGCAGGCGCGGTGATGCTGGGTAAGACCAATACGCCGGAGTTCGGCCTGCTGGGGGCGAATGAGAACCGGCTAGGCGAGCCGTGTCGGAATCCCTGGAATCCTGAGCGGACGTCCGGGGGATCGAGCGGCGGCGCGGGAGCGGCAACGGCAGCGGGATTGTGCGCGCTGGCTACCGGGGGGGATGGTGGCGGATCGATCCGCATTCCCGCGAGCTTCAACGGCATCTACGGGATCAAGCCCACGCAGGGGCGGATCTCGAGCTACACCGGAGTCGATTTGCCTCCGGCAGCGAACATCACCAGTCAGCAGGGACCGATGACGCGCACGGTGGCTGACACGGCTATGCTGCTGCAAGTCATGTCCGGGTACGACCCTAGAGACTCCAGTTCGCTCCGGCAGCCGGTGCCAGACTTCGTGGCCGCGCTCGATCGGAGCATCGAGGGTCTGCGCATCGGGTGGACGCCGGACTTTGGTTACGCGCCGGCTGACTCGGAGGTCACGGCAGCATCGGAAGCGGGCGCGTCCCTGTTCGAGGAGCTGGGATGCAGCGTGGAGGAGTCCGATCTCAGCTTGGACAACCCGTTCGATACCTGGATCGTCTTTTTCGCTGGGAACGCATACGCGGTCAATGGTCATCTGCTCGACGATCCTGACGACCCGCTCACATGGTATGGACGCTGGGCTATCGAGCGGGGAGCGCAGGTAACGGCGGCGGACTATATCCGTGCCCTGGGAGAGAGGGACCGGATGATAAACCAGTTCATGAACCAGTTCGACAAGTTCGATCTTCTGCTGTCGCCGACAATGGCTACGACGGCGTTCTCGACGGAGCGTTATCCGGAAACGGTGGGCGGGCAGGAGCCGTACCCGATTCCGGCATGGGGCTTTCTGCCGTACACCCACCCCATCAATACCATCGGGTTCACTGCCGCGAGCATACCGTGTGGGTTCGACTCGGACGGTATGCCAATTGGGCTGCACATCATAGGCAAGCCCGGGGACGAAGAAACTGTGCTCGCTGCATCCCGGGCATTCGAGGAGGCACGTCCGTGGGCGCACCTGAGACCGCAGGTGTCGTAGGACGCTTACGTTCAACGGGGTGCATCTGATGCGCGTCGGCGCTCAGGAGATCGCCGAGAAGCTCCTTCTGCTCGCGGCTCACTTAGCTCTGGGGGTGTTTCTTTCGGGAGTTCTTGGACTTCTGCTCTACGTCGTGATGTTGCCTATCGTGCAGTCGATCTGGAGCATCGCTGAGATCAACTTCGCTCTGATGGGCGTGCTGACGATCGGGTTCGGGTCGGGCGTTGGATGTTTTCTCGGATGGTTCAGCAGGGACCTCAGCCGGCCTGCGCTGCTCATCATTCTGCTGCTGACACTAGCAGTCACGCTGCTGGCCGCGTGGGGAGGACTTCACAACAGCCGGGACGTGTTCAAGCACGTGGGAAAGCCGGGGATACCCGCGCTCACAGGCATCGTGGTTGGCGCTATTCTCGGCGGCAACGCACTCAACATGGCACTGTGGATAGTGAGGACAGCGCGGAATCCGCGGCTCTGAGAATTATGAATAGTGAATGCGGAATGATGAGTTAAGTTCGGGCGCGCAGTGTAGGTCCCCATATCGTCCGTAGTTCCCAATTCTCAATTCCGCATTCACTATTCACTAGAGCTGGCGGAGGCGTGGATCGAAGCGATCGCGCATCCAGTCGCCGAGGAAGTTTAGGGACATGACCACAAGGAAGATGGCCAGTCCTGGGAAGAAAGTGCTCCACCACGCGGTGGTTACGTAGGAGCGTCCTTCGGACACGATCAGGCCCCAAGCGGGAGTGGGAGCTGGGATTCCGGCGCCGATGAAGCTCAGCGTCGCCTCGGTTAGGATCAACTGACCCACCCTGAGCGTCGTTATCACTATGACCGTGTTCAGCACGCCGGGCAGAATGTGGCGCAGGACGACGCGCGCTGTAGACGCTCCTGCCACTTTGGCGAGAGAAACGTAGTCGCGCTCCTTAAGCGACAGCACCTCGCCCCTGACGAAGCGAACAAATGAGGGCCACGTGAACATGGCCAGAAGTGCCATCACCAGCCAGAGGCTGGCACCGAGGACTATCACGGCAACAAGCGCAATTAGAACGAATGGCAGCGATAGCCATACATCGACCATGCGCATGATCAGCTCATCAGTGAGGCCGCCCACGTAGCCGGCTACGAGTCCCAACGACGTACCAATGATCACACCGGTTGTCAGAGAGACCGCAAGCACCTGGAGTGAAATCCGGGCTCCGTAGATTATCCGGCTCAGTACGTCTCGTCCTACGTGGTCACCCCCCAACAGCCTGTCAGATGACTTGAAGTCATCCTGTTCTGCCCAGTACTCGGTGTACCAAAATGGAGGGGCGTTCCGAAGGGCCAAGTGCTGCTTGTATGGGTCCTGCGGGGCGATCTGTGGCGCAAACAGCCCGGTAATCACCAGGAGCACGAGTACGATCAATGGAAGAACGGGCCAACGCCTCAGGACATACCACACCTTCCCCGGCAGACTGCGGGCCTCCAGGCTAGACTCCGGTAGGAGAGTTACTCCGGATTGTTGTGCCATTCAGTTTCCCTAGTCGTACCTGATTCTCGGATCGACCATTCCGTATAAGACGTCAGCGACAAAGTTGAAGAAGGTGTAGGCCACCGCAAAGAACAGCACGATCGCGGTCAGAAGGGCGAAGTCGTTGTTGTCCACGGCGGTGAGCGCCATCCTGCCTATGCCGGGCCACGCGAAAACCAGTTCAACTACGGTCGCACCGGTGATGAAGCTCGCAAGAAACAAGCT
>JAAXHZ010000152.1 GCA_012270625.1 Dehalococcoidia bacterium
CACCCTGAGGGAGAGGGAGTCTTGACGGTATGTTTACCAACGCCGGTCAGCACGCTAAGAAGGAACGCTTTCGTGCCAGTGACGGTGTTCGTGTGGGGCTGTTGCTAGACGACCTCGACGTTGTGGGGGAAGACCATGTTGTTGCCGTAGCCCATGCCGTCCCACTTGTTGGGGAACTCCATGGGCTGGGTCTCGCCCTTGTCGTTGGTTGCGCGGGACATGAGGACGTAGTGTCCTGGGCCTGGGATTGACCAGTCGTGCTCCCAGCGGGTCCACGAGTAGCCGCTCCTGGGTACAGTCACTCGGGCGTCGGTCCAGGTCTGGCCGCCGTCGGCGCTGACCTCGATCCTGGTGATGTCGCTCTCGCCGGACCATGCCGCGCCGGAGACGACGTAGTCGCCGGACGGGACCTCGTCACCGGGAGCAGGGTCGGTGATGATCGACTTGACTTTCATGCCGGTGAGGTAGGTGTAGAATTCATCGGCGTCCGGGCCGTTCATGACCCGGTAGCGCTCGATCTGGTAGAAGCCCTGGAACTTGTGGTCGAGGACGTGTATCCCGACCAGCCACTTGATCGAGCACATGCCGTACCAGCCGGGCACGACGAGTCGAAGCGGGTAGCCGTGGAGGGGGGTGAGCGGCTCGCCGTTCATCTCCCAGACGAGCATCGTGTCAGGATGGAGCGCCTTTTCCATGGGTAGGCTGCGCTCATAGGTGACCTCAGCGGGGTCGCCTACGACCTCGTCAGGACCGTGGTCGGCGCCCTGGAACATGACCTCGACGGCGTTCGGGCCGATCTCGGCCAGGTTGAGAACGTCGGAGACCGACACACCGACCCACTCGGCGTTGCCCATGATGCCGTGTCCGGTGACCTTCTCCATGACCGATCGGGTCTGCTTGGCCCAGTACTCGGGGATAGGGCCGTTGCCGCAGCACTCAAAGGTGGCCTGGTACCGGCGTTGGGGCAGATCCTTGATCTGGTCGAGAGTGAGCGCGAGGTCGGTCGCGACCTCACCGTCCACGACGAGCCGGTACGAGGCCGGGTCTATGTCGGGCGCGCCCTTCCAGTGGTTACGGACGTAGAACAGGTCCGTCGGAGTGATCTGAGACTGGAGCGCCTTGGGAGGTCCCGCGAACGATCGTCCGCCCGCGTTGGTTGGAATAAGCTGTGGCTGGTCGTCGCGGGTGCGAGCTGTGGTCATGTAATGGTCCTCCATGCCAGCTATTCGATGTAGGTCGTCTCGAGGTCGTTGGTGGGGTGGGTGACGAGCATCCGCGCGGACACCCAGGTGTTGTTGACGAGTCTGTGCGGAGTGCCCGGCGGCGCGATCATGGAGTATCCAGAGCGCACGGTGCGCACCTCGTCGCCGACGATAAACTGTATGGAGCCTTCCATGACCATGATTGCCTCGTCGGAATCGTGTGTGTGCAGTCGGCCGACCGAGCCGGGATGGACGACAAGCTCGCTGATTGCCAGGGAGTGCGTTCCGTGCTCTTCGGAGATCAGGCTGCGCACGCTGCGCTTATCAACCGGCTCGGGCATCGGCTGTGTGCTGTGGTCTATTACGGGCATGGGGACTCCGGGCCTTCAGGACTGTGATTCAGGTCGTTCGCTCGGTTCCCAATGATGCAACAGGGGCGGGGAAATTGCAATTTCCGAGGAGTGAGCGGAGAGAAGTTAGGAGTGAGAACATCCCTTACTCCGCACTCGGTCGTCCCTCTGGATTAGTGCCGGTCAGGTCCGGCAGGGGTCAGTAGTGGAAGGTCTTGGGATCGAGGCTGGGCCTGATAGGCGCGCCTCTGCGGGGGAGATCAGGTTCGTTCTGCTTGTTGAGAGTTGGGAGTCCGCTAGGGGCCTGCTCGTCGCCTTGAGTATCGGACTCGATGGGATCGGTAGCTAGCTCGGGATCCGCATGACCTGCCCCGGAATCGTGCTCGTCAATGGGGACAGGTTGTTGTGGTTCGGCTTCGTGAGAGGCGAGACGCTGCTCTTCTTCATATGCTTCGATGAAGGGAGTGATCCTGCTGAGCAGCTCCTCGGTTGCCTGACCGTCGTAGGGAGGAAGCTGAGGCGCTGTGGGGATAGGCGGAGCAGGCGGCAGCCGCTTCGATGAGCACTTGCCGAATCCGCGTGCGAGAAGCTCTGTGGCGGCGGCCATTCGGTGTTTGGGGTGTACCCTGTCGATTCTTCCCTCCATGACGTCAATGAGGAAGTCTATGAGGCGACGTCCGTCATCTGTCTGGGACATGATGAGCTTGGTGAGAATAGGATTGACGCCGGTGGCTTTCAGCGCGCGTCGGGTGGCAGGGCGGGAGAAGAGGTCGCGCTGGGCCCTCTCTGAGACAAAACCTGCTGGATGGTCATCTTCGTCTCGTCCGTAAGCGATGAGGAGTCTGGCGGCTGTGAGCCTGTGGCGTGCTTCGAAGCCGGGCAGTCGTCCTTCCATGGCGTGTATGAGGAAGGTGACGATGGTGTATCCGTGGTCGGTGTTGTCTTGGATGATTTTGGATAGGGACATGGGGTGTGGGGGTTTTCTCGAGACGGAATATTTGTTCTGTTATTGAGGATAGGGGATATGGTGAGTTGCGTCAAGGGCAATTTTATGAATAGATGACAAGAACGTCCGTAGCAGAATCATCCAGTCACAGCCTCGTCCGAGCAGAGGGAATGCTGGAACTCATACCGGCAGTAATGAACTTGAGCTGGTTGTAATTACCCTAACTTTGGGAGCCAAGCTCATATTGCAGCCACTATGTCCATGAATCGTTCATAACGCTGGGACAGTAGGTCTATGGAGGGCTGGTCCTCTGCCTTTCGGGGCAACATGATAGATAGGCCATGTAGGCCTTGGATCGCGTGTTGCAGGGTCGGGCCATCAGCTTCTTCCAAGACATCTGGCCTCACTTCAATTGTGAGGTCTGGGCGTACCCCTAAGAAGAAGCGATCAAACGCGGCATGGTGTAACCTACACAGCGACAGTCCGTTGCTCACTACTGGTTCACCTTCTGGCTCTGAGTCAGGGACGATATGGGCAGCATCAAGTAGTTCAATATGTCGAAGGCGGCAGAATGCACACTGGTGAAAGTAGGCTTGGAGAACTCGTTCTCGAAATACTCTCTGGTGAAGTCGGTGTCGGGTTGTTGTCGTTACATATTCGCGCCGGATATCTGCGATATCATCAGAGGATCTAGGGAACTGGGAAGACTTGCCAAAGCCTACGTTATTGTCTACAGCGATTGAGAAAGTGAGCGTATCGGGTGAGTCGAAAACTACGTACACTGGCCAGGTCGCGAGATATTTCCCACGAATGACCCTGTGGAAGTATACGAGTGGGATCTCATTCCTCATTAAGAAGCGCAACCCGACGTTGTCGCGATGGCGAGGATCTGTTCCACGGTACCGATACCTCAAAAGGTTGTCGGAACCAAAACCATCGTCATAAGGCCCGCTAGGAATAGAGGTGATGGAAATCGGAGCCTGCATCAATGCGGGTTTAAAGATTCCCTGCGGGCCAACGAGTCGCACACGCTGACTGCCGAATTCAAAGCCCTCAGTCAGGATACCTCGTGACAAGACGTCCCCATAAACCGACACTTGGCGATTTAGCCATTCAAAGACCGCAGTCCTAATCCTAGAGTCGTGACATGGGTCAAATTCCAAGAGGTCTTCTTGATGCTGCATTGGTAAATGCTTGCTCCAGCGAGTCAGGTCCCAACTGCCATGTTGACGAGCGAGCAACCATTCTGAGGGCTGAACGCGATCCATAGCCAATCTTACATGATTTCGGACAGTCTGAAGACCTCATCGGTGTTGATTTGCCCTCAACCTTTCGGGTTAGGTGGTACGAAACTCAATCCGACATGCTGGACTCCACGAGGTAGCGGCTAGGCATCGGCCCGCGAGGATGGATGTAGGACTCGAGAATGGTGTCTTTGAAGGCCTCGCGCCGGGCGTGGCTGAATCCGAGGAGTGGGGTTGTTTGACCGAGCCGTTAAGGTTGTCAACAGCTTCTGACTTCAGCCCTGGAAGATGTGCTCTCTGTGGTAGGAGAGAAAGTCTCGGCCTGGTCTGAACTTCTCTGGGAGGGCGATGCTACATTTGTGGTAGCGTTCGATGGACTCGGAGAAGTGCGGGTCGTTACTCCCTTTGTACTTTCGGGAAACCCGGACCCTCATATCGTCATCGACTGTGATCAATCCGTTGTCGAATGCCTTGTCGTGCAGCGCGGATAGCAGCAGTCCATTTCTAGGATTCACTCGATTGGCCTTATCGCATCTCCATGGGACGATGTGACTTGCCACGAGTAGCGACGGAACTGACAGTCCAGTGATGCAGCAACGTTGGCTGTATGCCGACAGAACCGCATTGCGAAAGAATCTTTGGCCGACGCGCGTCGTGGTTGTAACAGTACGGTCTTCGCCAGTGGGATCGTCGTCGACTTCATCCTCAGTCGGTTGGTCTGAAGGGTCTTCCTCTGGCTGGACGGCTTTGATTGCTCGATCGGACTCGATGGCGAATGCTTCCCAGTCGTTGTGCATCTCGTCCCACATTGCGCGGTCGGCTTCCGAGGCTCCTGTCAGCCCTCTTCGACCTGTGGATGTTATTTCGGGATCGAGGCTGGCGATGTTTGCGAGCTTCATGGCCAGAGCCGACGGTGTTCGCCCAATGGCTTCCGCTAACTTGATGACCTCATGGTTCTTGTGATTAACCCTGCCAAAGGGTAGGCGGCAGTAGAGATAGAATGCCACTAGTAGCTGGTCTCGTGTCCAGGGGGAGCCGTGGGTCATGGGTCAGAAGCCTGCATCGTCAGCCTTTTGCCCAATCTATTTACCAGAATGTTCGCAAATCGAATGAGGTGGATCAGCGCGAAGTTGGTGATGATCCGTTGGGGCCGGCGGGTGGGGGTTCGGTGAATGGCTGGCCATTGATTTCGGCCTCCAAGCGGCGTTGATTCCAAGACGACCACTCCGCGTGGATCTGGGCCCTGCCTTGGGTCATGCCTTCGGCCCTGCCTTGGGTCATGCCTTCGGCTCTGCCTTGAGCCATGCCTTGAGCCATGCCTTCGGCCATTCCCCTAGCCGTGCTTTCGGCCAGACGCTTTTCCATCTCCTGCCTGCGCTCTTCCATCTCTTGCCTGCGCTTTTCGATCAGGGGCTTTACGAACCTGTTGTGTAGGTAATTGCTGAGAACCAAGATATTCCTCACTCCCTCCATCAGGATCATTGCTGACGTGGCGGCGATTATTGGAATCGGCGCAGTGCGACCCAGGATAGCGCTCAAGATTTCAGCGTCCCTACTGTGGACTCCGTAGCTGAGCTCGTCCACTACCACTGCCATCGTAGCAGATATTACCTGGACGGCGAATAGCATGAAGTAGGTTGCCCACCAGCCGGGTGAAACGCTCCACAGGGATTCCCTGTTGGATTGGCGATCAGCCTCGCCCGCTGGTGGGATCGCCCTGGACGGGTCTTGGCTAATCGGCGGCCTCGGGCATGGCGCGGGCGAGCCAGAGCTCGTCTCTGACTGAGGTGCGGCGCCTTAGGCGTGTGTCGAGGAGGTCCTGGGCCTTGTCGTACCGGCCGGAGCGGATGTAGGATTCCAGGACGGTGTCTTCGAAGACTTCGCGCTGAGCATGGCTGCCTCCGATACGGGGGAGCTGCTCGACCAGTCCGTCGAGATTGTCGGCAGCGTCGTCGTAGGCGCCGTGCGCGAATGCCTCAATGCCTTTGACCAGGGGCAGGGTTACCTCGGAGGCGAGTGCGTTGCCTACGCTGGAGGCCTCGCTGAGTCCATCAATCATCCGTCCCAGCTCTTCGCTGAATCCTCCGGCGGCGAAGGTGAGGGCCGCGTGGGCGTCTCTGAACGCGGGGCCGGGTTTCTCTGCGGCGGGCAGGGCGATCTCTCGCACTTCCTCCCAAGGGCCGGGCTGACCGTCACCGTAGATCTTCATCCTCCACATCAGGGAAGCGCTGTCGGCGAGCGAGCCGAGATTCTTCTTTACCACGGATGGGCGTATGTGGTCTTCGTACAGAGACACGGCGTTCTCGGGTCTGCCGGTGGCGAGCTGGAAGAGCGCCTGGTGCCAGGAGAGATGGACGTTGAACGGCCCGCGGCGGTCGTAGCCTTCGAGCCAGTCGCCGAGGAAGTCGGAGCCGCCGTCGGGGTCGCCGGTCTCGAAGAAGACGTGGGCGACTGAGTGGGAGGCGTTGCCGTTATCGGGTCGGATGCTCAGGGAGCGTTCGGCGTACTTGAGGGAGTCGTCGAAGTATCCGGTCTCGTGGTGCGCGAAGGCGTACTGTCCGAGGAACGCCCAGTCTTCGCCGTACTCGGGCTTGAGCGGCTTGAGCATGGACAGGAGCTCTTCTGGGAAGTTGGGGATGCCGGCGCCGCTGCATCCGAGTATCAGCAGTCGGTTGGCAAGCCTGACCATGAGCATGTCGCGTGGGAACTCGTCGAGGTGCTCGCGGATAAGTCTGAGAGCCTTGTGGCTGTCGCCTTCTATCATCAGGCTGATGGCCTGGATCTGCTGTCGCTCTCGCTTGGTGGCGTTAACCGCTAGAGCTCTGGCGCGGGCCGCAGTCTGCTTGGCCTGAGCCATCTCGTTGCGGTACATCTGGAACAGGGCGTTGGCGGCGTGAGCGATCGCGAAGCCATCGTCTGCCTCGATCGCGTGGGCGATGGCCGGGTCTGCGCCATAGATCTGCGCGAGGAAGCAGTCGATCGTCTCAACGTATCGGTCGGCGGCCGTGTGCGACTCGGTGGTCAGCGGAAGCTCGTAGCGGTCTCTGATTCCCGTACCGTTTGTCATGGCGCACCTCCTAACTGTGTCATTTGAGTGTCGTGTGTGTACGAAAGGTAACATAGCGTTTGAGGGTGGACAACGGCGGGTGGGGAATGGAACTGTGGTACGGGTGCGCCGGTCGCAGGTTAGCCAAGTATGACGGCAAGCACTGCGGTTGCCGCGGATACGGTTCCTATGGTGACGGTGACCATCGTGATTAGGGCTATCCTGATCTCTCGGCTGAGCGCGTCGATTCGGGAGTTGGTCTCTGTGAAGCGAGATGCGGTTTCGGCCCGGAACGCATCGATCTCCATGGTAGTGTCGGTACGAAGCGCCTGATTCTGCGCGGCAGCGTCGGCACGAAGCGCCTGGTTCTGTGCGGCAGCGTCGGCACGAAGCGCCTGGTTCTGTGCGGCAACATCGGCACGAAGCGCCTGGCTCTGTGCGGCAGCATCGGTACGGAGCGCCTGGTTCTGTGCGATCGTTTCAGACCGCAGCTGGTCCATACTCTGCGTGAGTCCGTCCATCCGTCTGTCCAGACTTTCGAGTTGACGGTCAACCCGCTCGTATGCGCCTTCCAGTCGAGCGATTCTGCCTGCAAGTTCTGGCAGCCCCTCTGTTTCTGTGGTCAAGTTGGACTCCTCGGCTCCGTTTCATGTACATGCTATCACAAAAGGCAGAATACTCTGACACCGACAGCGGTGCGCTGGGATACAATAGGGGCCGATGTAACTCAGGAGGTCTTTGGAGTTGTCTAAATTTATTTTTCATGCCGCCGCAGGACGCTCTGAAGGCGGTGTTCGCGGTAAGGTTGGCGGATAGAGTGCCGAAATGACGAGTCGCTGACGAATGTGGTGGACAAGGAGAGGTGGTACTAGGGAGAGCGAAATTGCACTTATGCAATTCCCAGGAGAGCAGGCATGGTTACCGAGAAGCCGAGAATTAAGCTGACCTACGAGGACTACCGGTCCACGCCGGATGACAAACGGTATGAGCTGCTGGACGGAGAGTTGATTTTGGCGCCAGCCCCACGAACGACACATCAGAGGACCCTGTTTGAACTGACACTAAACATTGGTCAACATGTCAAGGATCGTGACTTGGGTGAGGTGTTCACGGCGCCAACCGACGTGTTTCTAACGGACACTGACGTGGTGCAACCCGACCTTTCGTTCATATCAAAGAACCGAGCAGGTATCATTACCGAGCTCAACATCCAAGGGGCGCCGGACTTGGTTGTCGAGGTGCTTTCTCCGTCCACTGCGAGTCGTGACCGGGGGTACAAGCGGTCGCTGTACGCTCGGCATGGTGTGAGAGAGTACTGGATGGCCGGGGTCGAGTCGGCGACCATTACGGTGTTGCTGCTTGGGGAAGACGGGTTTGATGTGTTCGGCACGTTTGGGGAAGGGGAGAGGTTTGTGTCGCCGACGCTGGATGGGTTCGAGGTTGAGATCGATGTGGTGTTTGGGCTGGGGCCAAGCTAGAGATGTAGTCGCAAGACGAAGGTCGTCTTAGACCATACATATCAAAAGGAGAACTCAATGAAGATTACGTCTGTTACGCCTGTGCCTGTTTCGGCTGGGACGGCATTTGGGGCTCGGAACTATATGTTCGTCAAGGTCGAGACGGATGAGGGTATCACCGGTTGGGGTGAGGCCACGTCGGGGCCGAAGGCGGTGGCGACGATGGTCGAGGAGTTCGGTGAGGCGCTGATAGGCAAGGACCCGGGGCGAATCGAGCAGCACTGGCAGACGCTGTACCATCACTTTCACGTGAGGGGTGGTGTTGTGCAGATGTCGGCGATCAGCGGCATTGAGATCGCGCTGTGGGACATCAAGGGCAAGGCGCTAGGGGCGCCGGTGTATGAGCTACTCGGCGGGCCGATGCGGGAGCGAATCTGGTGCTATGGGCGCTGGGATGGCGCGACTCCTGAGGCGGCTGTGGAGCGCGCGCTCAGCTTTACTGAGCAGGGGATCACGGCGCTCAAGGGTGACCCGTTCGATCATAGGGGGCTGTTTATCCCGATCGAGGCGGAGCGTGGCGCGATCAAGAAGCTGGAGGCGGTACGTGAGGCGGTGGGAGACGACGTCGCGCTGCTGGTCGAGGTGCACGGTCGGCTCGCGCCTTCGGACGCAATCAGGATAGGGAACGCGATGGAGCCGTATCGTCCGTTCGTGTATGAGGAGCCGGTGCCGCCTCAGAACATCGATGCGCTGCAACGGGTTGCGGAGTCGGTGTCGATACCGATTGCGACTGGCGAGCGTCTGTACACTAAGTGGGACTACGCCGACCTTCTCAGCAGGCAGATCGTGGCGATGATCCAGCCGGACATTGTGCAAGGTGGCGGGATACTCGAGCTGAAGAAGATCGCGGCGATGGCGGAAGCACACTACGTTGGCTTCCAGCCGCATAATCCCTATGGGCCGCTGTGCACGATCGCGTCGCTTCACCTGGATGCCTGCGTGCCCAACTTCATGATCCAGGAGGGCGGTACTCATCCGTGGTTCCAGGATGTCTGTTTCGGGAAGTTCCCGAAGCAAAAGGACGGCTTTCTGCCGCTGCCGGAGGGTCCAGGGCTGGGTATAGAGGTCGATGAGGAGTGGGTGAAGGCGAATCCGTGGAGAGAAGACGCGGCAGTGTGGCGAGCGGGGGATGGGTACATCG
>JAAXHZ010000153.1 GCA_012270625.1 Dehalococcoidia bacterium
CAGAACAGCGCCATCTTCTCTTCGAGTGGACGCTCCGTGTTGATCATGCGATACAGCCAGCGAGTGTTCCACGGCTCAACCGAGTCCGGATTGTTGAGCTCGAGCCAGTACCGGATCACGACATCGTCCGCCACCTCTGGGAATCGCTCTGGGTGCAGCAGGTCTTCTACGATGTCCTCGTAGCTCTGGTTGGCGTAGTCCTCGAGTTCTGCGCGCGTTGCTCCAAATCCCGCCCGACGCATCAGGTGGGCAATCAGGGCCAGATCAGTGGATGGCATGATCGTTCTCTCCCGCTTCCCTAAAGCCTTCTAGCCAGTTTCCGAGTCTTGGAGACGCCGACTCCTGGCCTTTGTCTGCATCCAGCCTTCTATTCGAATCCCAACTCGATCAGCTTGGCCACCATGCTCTGAATGCGCGGACTGTCGCTGTACAGGAACTCCGGTTCATACGTCCGATCCGACTTAGTGTACTGGAGAGCGTCCCGGGCGACCGAAGAGCCCGCATACTCCCTCTTGAGAAGCTCGATATGCTCATCAGTCTTAGGCGCTTCAGCGAAATTCATTGTGAACATGCGTCGTCCGGTGTGTCCGCCGAAAGAGCCGTGATATATGTGCTGATTGAAGAACACCACGTCGCCCGGCTCGGACTCAAGCGGGAATCCTGGCAGATCAGAAGGCTGGACGCTAAAAACAGGCTCGTCGTCATCCCCCACGAGATCGCGGAACTGCTCCAGGTCTTTCTCTGAGCCCCTGCCTTCAGCAATCGTCTGCTTTACCCGCCAGTAACGCATGGGTTCGAGGTCTTTGTGAAGAGGATGCCGGTGCGAGCCTGGGACCACTCGAAGGCAGCCCGTGTCCGCTGTAACCGGATCAAGGTACATAGCCACCTTGATGCGTGTGTAGTTCAGCTCGATCCCTACGGCATCCGGGTGCCATGCAGTGTCGCCAACGTAGAGGTTGCCATCCGACCCTCGCCAGATAAAGTCAGGGCCCAGCAGCTGCTCGATCGGCCCATGTATGCGATCGTCCTCGACCAGCTTCCTCAGCAAGGGCCTCTTCTCGACGAACGCGAGCACCGCGTGTCGCTGCTCACCTGAGAAAGGTTGACCTTGCCGGTCTTCTTCGAGGACATCAGTGAAGTCGGCGATGATGTCGGCAACTTCATCAGGTGAAAATGCCTGACGAGTAACTATGAATCCAAACGTCTCGAAGTGCGAAATCTGCGCCGGCGTCAGCATAGCGTCTCCCCCTGACTATACGAACTCACTTCCGGCTGGAAAGTAGTGCGCATTATACCCGATTTCTGGCGAAATCGGACTAGGTAAAGCCCTGTGTTATTCACAAAGTCCTACTCCGGTACCCTGGTCGCGTGCCATGAAGTCATCTGCCACACTCCATCGTTGTTGACGTAAACGACAGTGTACTCGAGAGAGAAGTGGTTGCCGTTGACGTGAACGTGCGCGCCTCCTCTGACGATCGCGGAGTCGCCGTATGTCCGCACTGTCTTCGGCGTCGGTGTAATCGACTCGTAGTTGAGTCTTCCAGAGCCGATTCCGCTGACGAAGCTCTCTTTAGTGTCTATCGCCGCGCTTGTGTGCACGTAACTGAGGTCGTCGGCTAGAATGCGGTCGAGCGTGTCAACGTCGTTCTCAACCATAGCGGTGAGACGTTGAGATTCCAAGTCTAGTATGGTCTGCGTTAATTCCTGTGTCTGAGTCATAGCCCTCTCCAATGAAGCGTGCCGCCATATTTCTGAACGCGACTGTAGCAAGGGTAGCACTTTGAGTCAACGAAAGTCGGCGCGCCGTGGCTGACAGTTCCGAAGAGACATCCTGACCTATGAGGAGACATCCAAAGTGATCGGTTTCAGCAGTTCAGACTATTCCCAGCCCTTCGATCTCAAGATCGACGTGCAGGTGCCGATGAGTGACGGCGTCAACCTCTCGACCGACGTGTATCTGCCGAAAGCTGGCGGTCCATTCCCCGCTCTTCTTGTCCGCACCATCTACGACAATCAGTCCCCTAATCTGATCGAGGCTGCCGAGCGATTCGTTGCGAGAGGATACGCCGTGGTCATGCAGGACTGCCGGGGCAGATTCGACTCGGGCGGAGGGTGGCAGCCCTACGTGAACGAGGCTCAGGACGGGCACGATACTCAAGAGTGGATAGGCTCCCAAGACTGGTGTGACGGCAACATTGGGACCTTTGGCACTTCATACGTTGGATTTACGCAGTCGCTCACCGCGCCTCTGCGCAGCAAGTATCTCAAGGCTCTTGTGCCCACCGTCTCCCAGCAGGACAACTTCGGCCACTTCTACATCGACGGCGCCCTCCAGCTGCACGTAGCGATGAACTTCATCAACATGGCGGGACGCACCATGCAGCGTGGAAGCAGAAATGCGATGAACTCAGCCGAGTTCTACAGACGGTTGCCGCTGGTATCGGCGCTCGACGACATTGTCGATCTCCCCTTCTATCGAAACGTCATCACCCACTCGACGTTTGACGACTTCTGGAAGAGCTACAGCATGAGATACAGGTACGAGGACGTGGAGACACCAGCGCTGATCGTTTCGGGTTGGTACGACAATCTCGTCCACGAAGCGTTCAAGCTCTTCGAGGGGTGGACAACCAGGTCGCGTTCGGCTGAGACCAGACGCCTGACCAAGCTCCTCATCGGCGGCTGGAGTCACGGCAACATCGGTTCGAGCGAGCCCTTTGGGACAATCAGCTTTGGACCAGCAGCGGGTATGGACTTTATCGAAGAGCAGCTGCGCTGGTACGACAGACGTCTCAAGGGTATCGACAACGGCATGGACGATGAGCCGCCGGTCCGCATATTCGTCATGGGAGACAACGAGTTCAGATACGAGAACGAATGGCCTCTGGCTAGAACCGAGTACACGCGCTACTACCTTCACAGCGAGGGTGGAGCCAACTCCATGTATGGAAACGGCGTGCTGTCCACCGAGAGGCCCGGAGACCAGCCACCGGATCGATACAGCTACGACCCCAACGACCCCGTGCCGACTTTGGGCGGACAGATCATGGCCATACAGATGACTGTCAGTGGTCCGTGGGACCGCAGGCCGGTCGAACGCCGGGACGATGTACTCGTGTACACAACCGAACCCCTGACAGAAGACGTCGAGGTGACCGGACCAGTGTCCCTAAATCTGTGCATCCAGTCCAGCGCGCCAGACACCGATTTCACCGGGACCCTCGTCGATGTCCATCCAGACGGCAAAGCGATCATAATCTGTGAAGGCCTGCTCAGATGCCGATACAGAGATTCCATCGAAGAGCCAACCCTGATGGTTCCGGGAGAGACTTACGATCTGACCGTTGACATGTGGGAAACCAGCAACGTGTTCAAGGCAGGCCACCACATTCGCCTGGAAGTCTCCAGCAGCAACTTCCCAAGGTTCGACAGAAACTTGAATACAGCCAGCCAGCCCGGGATGGATGCTGAAATGGCGGCAGCCGACCAGACTGTTTTCCACGACTCCGAGCGCCTGTCATACCTCACTCTGCCGATCATTCCCCGGTAGTAGTGTCTGGTTGACCAGCCTGCATCTCAAATAGCCGAAAGACCCTGCCAAAGACCAGTCTCATGCTGTGACTCTGCGCTCAGAACCATATGGTAAAGTAGTCAAGAGAAGGGTTAGCCAAATGTGCTGGACGACATTCTCGGGACTAGCAGCCTAGAGGGTATCTTAAGTCTTGATAGACTTGAATGGCATTTCCAAACACTACCAGATCGGTCCGGTCGAGGTTCGCGCGCTGGACAACGTCGATCTCCACGTTGCTGATGGCGAGTTCGTAGTCGTGCTCGGTCCATCAGGGAGCGGCAAGACGACACTGCTCAACATCATTGGAGCTCTCGATACGCCCACATCGGGCAGCGTCTCCGTTGGTGGCCAGGACATTACACACTCATCACGCGCCGAACTGTTCGCGCTGAGGCGCGAGACTGTGAGCTTCATCTTCCAGAGCTTCAACCTGTTCCCGGGACTTACTGCCCTGGAAAACGTCGAGTTTGGCATGGATGTATCGGGAAAGCGTCGAGACGCATCTCCAGAGTCTGTACTCGACGCAGTGGGACTCGGAGACAGAATGGCCCACTTTCCCCACGAACTGTCCGGCGGAGAGCAGCAGCGCGTCGCGATCGCAAGGGCGCTGGCTACGGGAAACCCCGTTCTGTTAGCCGACGAGCCTACGGGGGAGCTTGATTTCAGGACAGGCGCTCAGATCCTGGAGCTGCTGATCGAACAAGCGTCCGACGACCGCGCCGTTTTGGTAGTCACCCACAACAGGGAAATATCACGCATAGCCGACCGGGTCGTAGAGATGAGCAGCGGGCGCATCGTCAGTGACGGCCCACCACCGGGCGGCAAGACCCCCCTCTCAGAGCTGCGCTGGTAGCAGGGAAGTTCGCCAATCCCGAATCCAATCGCTTGGCGAACTCAGAACACTCTTCCGGTATGCAGACCATTTCATTTGCACGCCTAGAGTGTGTATTCCCACGTTTTGATACAATATATCAACGATTACCCTAGCTAATGAGCGTATTACTTGCGTATTTGCTTCAAATCTGCGACAATTGTCACTAGGCAACACAGCCCAGTTCAAGGAGTCATAAGGAGGTAAGATGCCACACGACATTCACGAGTGCGACGAGCATGAGCACCATGCTCACGAGCACGACATTCACGAGTGCGATGAGCATGAGCACCATGGCGATGAGCAGGGACACGTCCATGACTCGCACGAGTGCGACGACCACGAGCACCACGAGCACGTGCACGATCCCCACGAGTGCGACGACCACGAGCACCACGCAGACGAGCACTAGACCAAAACAGAATAGTGGCTAACCCGAGGCGACTTTTGCGGATTCCACCGGAAAGTACCAGGACATAGTCCAGACTGGGGAACGCCATCGCATTCTGGCCCTCGTAATACTTTCGAGTCCCGCCGCAACTGACGAAGTTGGCGGGACTCATTGTTTTGGTCTTGTCCAGTAAGTAAAAGCGAGTAACTTCAAGACCGCCGCAAAGTTGATTTCAGCGCGTTCAAGGATCTGAGATGCAACGTTCGAGTCCATCCGGTGGAGTTGTGGCGTTCTTCTCGCAGGGGAAGCGGATGCGCAGCGTGTGCTACAATTCAGCGTGGTCGTGTTGCGTGAGATCGGTGTTGACCAGTGACGGACTCAGAGTGAGGCTAACCGCTAAATGCTCTGTCCACAATCCACTTGGATCAAGCCTAAGCTCATCGCATCGGATCGCACCCTCTCGCAGAGGCGCATTCGTCTAGGGGTCTAGGATACCACCCTTTCAAGGTGGAGACACGGGTTCGAGTCCCGTATGCGCTACCAGCGCCCATTACCTGTGCGTCAACCTAGGGACGGCCCTGTTACTCCACCTTCTCGAGGGGCGCGAAGCTGGTCAGGAAGCGCTTGACTCCACCGCCATCCTTGAACGCGACCGTAGCTTGGAAGTCGGCCCCAGACGGCTCACAGCTCATTACGATTCCCTCACCGAAAGCCTTGTGTCGCACCTTGTCGCCCGTTGCGAACGGGGGGCCTCCCGCAGACGGAACGGACCTGCGCCGTCTGGTCTGAGGGATGGCCGATCTGCCCGGTCTCCGAGATCGAGCCGGCTCCGACGCAGTCGTCGGTCGCGGCCGCCGCGATGAGAACTGGAACCCCTGGTCAGCGCGTTCCCGGCCCGCTCGCGGAGCAGACTCGGGCCGGCGGGCCGCCCTCGAAACATCGGTCTGACCCATCCCGTTCCCAGACGACGGCTGGGAATTTTCCATCCCCGCGACCAGCTCCCTGGGAATGTCGAGTAAGAACCGAGATGGCAGGTTCGGTCCTGTGCCTCCGCGAAAGCCGCGCCGGAACGCCCTCGTAAGGTAGAGACGTTCCTTGGCTCGCGTCATGCCTACGTAGCACAGCCTCCTCTCCTCTTCCAGTCCTGCCTCCTCATCGATGGATCGCGCATGTGGCAAAAGACCGTCTTCCATTCCGACCATGAACACCACGGGATACTCCAGACCCTTGGCCTGGTGCAGAGTGATGAGTGTAAGCGCGTCCGGCCCCTCTTCCATGCTGTCCACGTCGCTGACCAGGCTGACGCTCTCAAGAAATGCGTTGAGACCGTCGGGCATTCCCAGCTCGGAGAATTCTCGGGCCGCAGTCTTGAACTCATTGATGTTGTCCAGCCGATCCTCAGCCTGCTCGTCTCGCTCAATCAGGTAATTCCTGTAGCCGGTCCTCTCAAGCACCCTTTCAATCAGTTCGACAAGACTGATCTGCTCTGCCTCAGAACGAAGTGTCTCAATCAGATTCCTGAAGTCTCCCAGGGCGCGCGCAGCGCGAGCGGTAAAAGGACCGCTGACCAGCGGCCCGCCGAATTCTGTGGACGGGGATATGCTGCGAATCGACTCGAACGCCGACATGCCCTGGTCACGCGCAAGCCTGGCGAGCTCGTCCAGAGTCCGCCTGCCGATACCGCGTGGCGGAAGGTTCACGACTCGCATCAGGCTCACGTCGTCATTTGGATTTACCAGCAGCCGGAGGTAGGCTGCAACGTCCTTGACCTCCTGCCTATGGTAGAACTTAGTACCTCCGATGAGCTGGTATGGCACCCCATAGCGTCGGCATGACTCTTCGAGCGCTCTGGACTGAGCGTTGACGCGGTACATAACCGCGATGTCGCCGAGACGATAAGGCGCCGGAGCAGCTCCCTTGGATCGAGTCAGCAGCCCGATCTCTCGGAGCACGAACTGGGCCTCCTCCTGCTCATCGTATCCTTCAGAAATAGAGATCAGCTCTCCGGCGCCGTTGTTGGTGAAAAGCTCTTTTTCCACGCGCTGTGTGTTTGCCGAGATAAGCCTTGAGGCCGCATCGAGGATGGTCTGAGTGGAGCGGTAGTTCTGTTCTAGCGCGACTACCTTCGCGTCGGGAAAGTCATTCTGAAAGCTGAGGATGTTTCTGATGTCCGCGTTGCGCCACGAATAGATCGACTGGTCCGGGTCTCCCACTACACAGAGATTGCGGTGCTTTTGCGCTATGAGTCGCGCTATCGCGTACTGGGCGACGTTGGTGTCCTGGAACTCGTCGATCATGAACTGCGAGTAGCGATCCTGGTACTTCTCAGCGACCGTCTCGTTGTCCCTCAGAAGCACAAACGTCTTGAGAAGCAGATCGTCGAAGTCTGCCGCGTTCGACTGTCCCATCAGCGCTTCGTATCGTTGATAGACCCGACCCACAACCTCATCGAAGTAGCTTGCGGTACGCATGGTGAATCCATCAGCGGTCAGGAGCTGACTCTTGGCGCTGGAAATAGCCGACTGAATCGCACGCGGCGGGAACTGCTTGGGATCCGCATCGGTCTCACGCATACTGCGCTTGACCATCTCCAGCTGGTCAGGGTCGTCGTAGATGGCGAAGCTGCGATCGAGGCCCACCGCTTCGCCATCGCGACGGAGAATCTGGGCGCAGAACGCATGAAACGTGCCGACCGTTAGCCTATCTGACCCATACGCCACTACCGACCTTATCCGCTCTTTCATCTCCCTGGCGGCCTTGTTCGTAAACGTTACGGCGCCGATACGACTGGGAGGCAGCCCCACGACCCGCAACAGATACGCGATCCTGTAGGTGATGAGTCGTGTCTTGCCGCTCCCAGGTCCAGCGACGATCAGCAGTGGACCGTCGATGGCCTCGACCGCCTCGCGCTGTCGATCATTCAAGCCGGATAGAAACTCGGTGGTCATGTTCTAGGGGTCCCTGTTGACGAAAGCGTCGTCAGTCAGACGACGAACAACGGTGTGTCGCGCGTGATTATTCGCTTTTCGCCTGCCACTGACTCGCGTAGGTACTTCGGGACCGATACCATGCCCCGCAGAGTCGTCCCGTCGAAGTACCGAAGCTGCCCTGTGATACGGGCGGCGATCCTCTCATCTACCTCATCCGGGGGCAGGTCGGCGGGATCCTCTCCAAGAGAACCGATCACAAATCCCCACGTTGACCCAAAGCTGGGAACAAAGGTCTCGGACAGCGTAACCACTGGAAATACGCTGGCGACCGTGTTGGCAACAGCGGAGAAGCACTGCTCGTAGAAGGAAGGCCCAGTCGGGCCGGACTGTGAGACCATGACTCCACTGGGACGCAGTCGGTCCCGGACAAGACCGTAGAACTCCTGCGTATAGAGAAGGTAAGCTGGCCCGGCTTCGAGCGGATCCGGCACGTCTATGACGACCACGTCAAACCGCTCGGATGTGGACTCCAGATAGGCAAGCGCGTCGGCGTGGACCAGCTCGACGCGAGGATCGTCAAACGAGCCTTGATGATGGTTGGGCAGGTACTCCCGACACAGCTCCACGACTTTGCTGTCGATGTCCACCATCACAACGCTCTCGACCGTAACGTGCTTTAGTACCTCTCGGATCGTCGCGCCCTCGCCTCCACCAGCCACGAACACTGAAGTGGGGCTGGGGAGGGAAATCATCGCCGGGTGGACTAGTCCCTCGTGATAGACGAACTCGTCCACCTCCGTTGACTGCGTCTTCCCATCCAGCGCCAGGCTCCTGCCGAATGCCGCCCCGTCCTGTACCACCACGTCCTGATAAGGTGTGCGGCCGGAGAAATAGACGTGATCTATCCGCTCAGCCTGGTACAGGTCAGGCGTGATCAGCTCATAGTGCCAGTTGCCTCGGGGCGGGCCTTGCATCAGTGACCGGTCAGCTCAGAGCGCCGCGGGCACCGAAGCGAACACGTCTCCCCGCCTGACATCGGAGATCGAGACATCCGCACACTCGAGCATCTCGACGATTAGGTCAGCAGCCCGCAGGGGCAGAAGGCTCTCACCGCAGGTGAATATGTCAGCGGCTGCGTACGAGTGCTCGGGCCAGGTGTGAATCGAGATGTGCGACTCGGCTATCGCCACGATTCCCGTCACTCCGATCGGCCGAAACTTGTGAAACGTCTCTCCCACAACAGTGGCGCCAGCCTCTCGCGCGGCGAACAGAACGACCTCGCGGATATAGTCCAGGTCGTCGAGAAGCTCTGCGTTGCACTCTTTGAGGTCTAGAAGCAGGTGCGTGCCTAGTGCATCCAATCACCAATCTCCGGAGCAATCTGAGGGAGTCGCCAAGTTTGGCAGTTTCGCATTATACACGATCCGGCGCGCGTCGCGTCGGATCGGTACGTCAGTATAGCCAGTCCCATACCGGCTGTTCATGATTCCCTAATACGAATTATCTACAAAAACTTGACCAAAACCATTGACGCGCCTTGTACGGATTACGGTTTAGCATTTCGTATATCAGGGCAGCTAAATACGAACCTGGTAGGAACCGAAATGAACGTCAGTCTCGAACAGACTCGGTTCCGAGGTATCGCCCAAAGGCTGCCCGGAACCCCTACTCTTCCATACCGAATCTCGGTCAATGTACCCCGCGCCGCGGTCTTGCATCTGCTCGCGCTGGCGCTGTCCTCCATCTCGCTGGCGGTCTTGCTATTCCGGTTCAGCTCTTTTCTTGAGACGCTCGGACACTGGAGGTACTTGGGGGTCGCGGCAGCTGAATTTGGCAACAGCGCGATGATGGTGTTTCCGACGCCCGCATCGGCATACACGTTTGCCATGGGGGCCGCGCTCAACCCGATTCTGGTCGGGCTTATCGGCGGAGTCGCCGCAACGCTCGGTGAGCTGATCGGCTACCACATCGGGAAGAGAGGAAACTCCGTCATCTCTCACCGAGCTTCGGTTCAACGATTCAGCGCATGGACTGAGAGATGGGGTGCCTTCGTTCTACTGGTCTGCGCGGCGCTGCCCGTCCCATTCGACATCGCCGGAGTCTGGGCGGGGGCCACGCGCTACCCTCTGGCCCGGTTTATTCCAGTAGTGTTCGTGGGCAAGACGGTCAGGGCTGCTTCGATAGCCTTAGCCGGTTACTTCGGTCTTGAGGCGGCTACGAGAATGATTGGTTAGCCTGGGAAATTGCTCTTATTCAATCTTCTTAAGACCGGCTTACAGCTTTACTTTGACGCTCGCGCTCATATAGCATTTAGCGCTAGTAGCAGGCGTTCATTCGGAGCGCAGTTGTCCCTGCTCTGGGACAATTGCCCGATCGCCGCTTCAACGGATTACTTATGACCGACTACCCTGACCTCGTTCAACAGATCTCCACGTGCGAGAAGTGCGGCCTGTCCCAGGGGCGCAATAGGAGCGTGCCTGGCGACGGAGCGCTCGACGCTGACATCATGTTCATCGGTGAAGGGCCGGGATTCCACGAAGACCGGCAGGGTCTGCCGTTCGTTGGACAAGCCGGCAACTTGCTGAACGAAATGCTTGCCTCAATCGGGCTGTCGCGACAGGACGTTTACATCACCAATATGGTCAAGTGCCGACCTCCAAACAATCGCGATCCGTTTCCTGGAGAAATCCGCTCCTGCTCGCCCTATCTCGACGCGCAGATTGAGCTGATACAGCCCAAGGTGATCGTCACGCTCGGCAGGTACTCGTTCGCGAAGTTCTTTCCCCGTGAGTCCATCAGCCGGGCTCGTGGCAACCCACGCGATTGGCAGGGTCTGGTCATCTACCCCATGTACCATCCGGCCGCCGCGCTGCACAATCCGGGACTCCGTCCAGCGCTTCAGCTGGACTTTGCTGCCCTGCCAGAGCTGATCCGCGAGGTCGCTGAGCGTCAGGCTGCGGGCGAAATGCCCGCGCAGAAGTCGGCCCAGCAGCTCAGCATGTTCGAATAGAGGCGTATGCCAAACCAAACACTTCGAGTCATCCCGCTCGGCGGTCTGGGCGAGATTGGCCGGAACATGATGGTGTTGGAGTATGACGACGACATCATCGTCATCGACGCGGGCGTTCTGTTCCCAGAAGAAGACATGCCCGGGATCGACTTCGCTATCCCGGACTTCTCCTACCTTAGGGAGAACCGCGACAGGGTCCGGGCTATCTTAATCACCCACGGCCACGAAGACCACATCGGCGCCCTGCCTTATCTGCTCAGGCAGATCGACGCTCCGATTTACGCGTCGCGACTGACACACGGACTCATCTCGGTCAAGCTGCGAGAGCATGGACTGCTCAGGAATGCACAGCTCAACGTCGTCGAACCCCACGGCCCTTTCCGAATATGCCCAGCATTCGACGCTGAATTCTTCCGTGTTTGTCACTCGATTCCCGACGCTATGGGAATCGCGATTACGACGCCGTTGGGAGTGGTAGTGCACACTGGGGACTTCAAGATCGACCATACCCCCGCGGACGGCATTCCCACCGATTTCACGAGACTCAGTCAGATTGTCGAGGACGGCGCGCTGCTTCTGTTTTCAGATTCGACCTATGCGGAAGTCGAAGGATACACCGAGTCCGAGCAGGCAGTCGGCGAGGCGCTCGATCGGGTGATCGGCGATGCGGACGGCAGAGTGATGATCGCGACGTTCGCGTCGTTGATCTCGCGAGTTCAGCAGATCATCAACGCGGCGGTGAAGTACGACCGGAAGGTGACCGTCGTTGGTCGCAGCATGGTGAACAACGTCAAGATGGCGCTCGACATGGGTTACCTCGACGCCCCTGACGGGCTCGTGATACCTATGTCCAAGGCAAGGCACCTCCCGCTCGATGAGGTGGTGATTGTAGCTACCGGCAGCCAGGGAGAGCCTACGTCCGCCCTGGTCAGGATCGCCAACGGACGCCACAACGACATCGAAGTCGTGCCTGGTGACACGGTCGTCATATCCGCATCTCCGATACCTGGCAATGAGACCGTGGTGGCCCGGACGATCGACAACCTGTTCAGGCAGGGAGCGGCTGTCCTGTACAGCCGAATCTCCATGGTGCACGTGCACGGTCACGCGGCCCAGGAAGAGCTCAAGATGATGCTGAGCATCGTCAGGCCGAGGTACTTCGTTCCAGTACACGGCGAGTACAGGCACCTGATCCAACACGCGGGCATCGCGTCCGACATGGGTATTCCGTCCTCGCGGATATTCGTTCTCGAAGACGGCGACGTGCTGGAACTGGACAGCGACAGCGCGGCTGTCGTCGAAAGCGTACAGGCAGGCCACGTATTCATCGACGGCAAGCACCTGTGGAACATGGACAGCACGGTGCTCAGAGAACGAAGGAGGCTGGCGCGTGAGGGTGTGGTCACTGTGACGGTGACTCTGAGCGCCAGGACCGGTCTGCTATTGACTGATCCGGTAATCCGATCATACGGCTTCGTGGACCTCGAAGATTCTGATACTATTTTCGAAAATACCTCAAAACTAGTTTCGTCGTTCCTTGAAGATTCTGACAATGACGGTCTAGATTTTGAACGAGTGAAGTCTCGGCTGACGAGATCGGTTGCGGACTTCCTGTACGGCGAGACGCGGAGGAGACCGACGGTACTGACCGTTATCGAACAGGTGTAACGGTATCGTCCACCTCCGAAACTTTTGACAGCGGCGCTGCGCTGTTCCGGTAGTCTGGCCGTCGCGCGTCCAGTCTAACCGAATTCGAGGTCTCACCAAATGCCAGGGTCGATGTCCGGGAATACATCAGAAGCCGCCGGACACTCCAGCCGAGCCTTAGTGACCGCCTTCGCCCTCGCCGCCATTATCGGCGTGACTTTAGCCGCGTACATGCTGCGTCAGACGATCTTCAACGGCCTGGACCAAATACGAGAGGGGATTCTGACCACCGTTGGGCTGGGATTCGTCCCCATGTCACTGTGGATCGGCGCGTTCGCGCTGGCTCTGGTGTTCACACGCAGTTGGCCCGGTCGCCTCAACCTGTGGCTCGCCGCGATGGCATTGGTGTTGGCTATCTCAGGGGCGCTCTCATTCTTCAGACCGCTAGATGGCGCGCTGGGCTGGTTTTCAGGATATGGATACTCCACGCTTGGAGGCAGCGTGGGCGACGCGGTGATCGGAAGCCCGAATTGGCTCGGCGCGGTGCGCATGTTTGCGTTGCTCGTTATGGCAGCGGCAATAGCGCTGCCCACCCTTGCAGCAGACGTAGGTCGGATAGCGGCACAAGGAATACTCCTCGGTTACTTGACGGCATTCATGGGCATAAAATCGCTGTTGTCCAGGCGGCAGTCGGATGAACCTGAGGAAGTCCTGCCACTCGAAGACACTCCTGCCCAGCCAAGTTTCAGCATCGAAGAGTATCGCAGCGAATTTACACCAAGCGCGACGTGGGACGATGATCCCTACGAGCCAACTGACGACTTCGGATTCGCGGTATCCGACAGCCCGTCATACCAGGACTCTGACGATGACCGGGAGAGCGAAAAATCGACTCGCACGATCTTTACCGTCCCGGATACCTCGACCCACTACGACTCGGACAGTGACCAAGCGCCCCCACGTACCACCTACGAGGACTTTGACGATCATCAAGAGTCTGTCCTTCAACCCGCCAGAGCCGCTGCAACTGCCGACACGGGCTTCGAGGACGCTCGCTATTTTGACTCCCCGCTCGAGTCGGCCCCGGTTGTCGTCCAGGCGTTGGAGCAGAACCCGCCTAACGGTGACAACGGAGCCAACCAGCCGTGGAGTCACATAACGGAACCTGAATCCGCGCCAGTTGCGGTCATCGAAGACAGATCTCCCGAGCCTTCCAAAGGCCGAGGGATATTCTCCCGCTTGACCGGGTCAGGGCTGATGTGGCATCGACCTGGCATCGACCTGCTCAGACAAGCTCCGGAGATGCCGATCTCCACCAGCGAGCTCAAGGAAACCGCTGAGACAATAACTCAGACGCTTGGCGAATATGGCGTGGAGGTCGAGGTCGGTCATGTAAGACCCGGCCCAACCGTCACGATGTATGGACTGGTGCCAGGCTGGATCCGTCGCACTCGCGTTGTCAAGCAGGTGGACAAAGAGGGAATACCCCTCCGAGATGAATCAGGTCGCCAGATCACGAAACGCGAAGAGCAGAAGACGCGAGTAAAGGTCGATAGCATACTGGCAAGAGAGAAAGACCTCGCTCTCGCGCTAAGAACCCCATCCATCCGTATTGAGACCCCCGCAATGGGCAAGTCCCTAGTCGGCATCGAAGTTCCCAACCCCAACCCCAGCCTGGTCGCTCTGAGAAACGTGATGGAGAGTCGCGAATTTCAGAAGCTCAGGAAGGACGCTCACCTGCCGGTCGCGCTGGGACGAGGCAGCGGCGGCGAGGCAGTCTGCTTCGACTTGGCCAAAATGCCGCACCTGCTAGTCGCCGGGGCCACTGGAAGTGGCAAGAGCGTCTGTCTAAACGCGATAGTGTCGTGCATCATCACCGAAAAGACACCGGTCGAAGCCCGCCTGCTGCTGGTCGATCCGAAGCGGGTGGAGCTGACTCCCTACAACGGAATTCCCCACCTGATGGCTCCGGTCATTGTAGAGACCGATACCGTCGTGGGGTTCCTCAAGGGCCTGATCCGCGAGATGTTCAACCGGTACAGGCTGATGGAGGAGGAAGGCGTCCGCAACATCGAGGCATACAACAAGCGAACACAGAACAACATGCCCTACCTGTGCGTAGTGATTGACGAGCTGGCCGACCTCATGATGACCGCCGCGTTCGACGTGGAGCAATCGCTGTGCAGACTCGCCCAGCTAGGACGGGCCACGGGAATTCACCTCATCATTGCCACCCAGCGCCCCTCTGTTGACGTCGTGACTGGCCTGATAAAGGCCAACTTCCCCAGCCGGATCAGCTTCGGAGTGACCTCACAGGTGGACTCCAGGACGATTCTTGACACCGCCGGCGCCGACAAGCTGCTCGGACGTGGAGACATGCTCTACCTCCCGCTTGACGCCTCCAAGCCGTCCCGCGTACAGAGCGTCTTCATCGGGGACGACGAGATTGGAGACATCGTGGACTTCTGGCAGAAGACGCCCTGGCCTCCTCTCCGCGAGATAGACCTCCTGGGCGGCGATGAGTTCGACGAAGACGGCGGTGAAGAAGCAAAAGACACGCCAGACCGGGACGACATGTTCAACAAGGCACTCGAGATAGCCCAGACCCACCGTAAGCTATCTACCTCTCTGCTTCAGCGCCGGCTCCGTATCGGCTATCCGCGTGCGGCGCGGCTCATGGATCAACTGGAAGAAGAGGGCGTTGTGGGTCCGAGTGATGGTTCCAAGTCGAGGGATGTTATAATTAATCAGACTTAGACTTCCACACACTTCATTCGGACGGCATCTATTGGTCCAGAACACGGAAAATCTTGTCGGCTCAGCCATCCGCACGAGCGAGGATGACGCCGAACCTGGAACCGGGCGATCATCGTGCATCGTCTGCGATCTGGACCTGCGAGAGTCTGAATTCTACGATGTCTTTCGGGTGTGTCCACAGTGTCACTTCCACTACAGCATGAGCGCTCGCGAGCGTATTGACTCGCTGGTTGACACCAACAGCTTCAGTGAGTTCAATCGATCGATGGTCTCGCTAGATCCGCTGTCATTCTCGTCGGGACAGTCCTATAACAGCAGTCTGTTCCAGGACCAAAAGCGGACCGGTCTCACCGAAGCGGTTGTGACCGGAACGGCCGCGATCGCCGGCACTCCGGTCATGCTAATAGTGCTGGACTTCGGATTCATGGGCGGCACGATGGGCTGTGCTGTCGGTGAGAAGGTGACACTCGCCCTCGAGCGGGCCGTCAAACGCGGTCTTTCTACCGTGGCTATTGTGACCAGCGGCGGCGCGAGAATCCAGGAAGGTGTGCTGTCGCTGATGCAGATGGCGAAGACGGCAGGGGCGGCCAACCGACTCAACGAGGCCGGACTGCCGTTCATTACCGTTCTGTCGAATCCAGCGACCGGGCAAGCATACGGCAGTTTCGCAAATCTGGCAGACATCATCCTCGCAGAGCCAGGCTCGATCGTCGGTTTCTCTTCGCTGAGAGTCATCAAGAGGGCGAGCGATCAGCCGCTGCCAACGGGAGCGCACTCGGCAGAGTCGCATATGACTCATGGAATGCTCGACGCCGTCGTGGAGCGTACAGAGCTGAGGACCATTATCGGAGTCCTGGTCGAGCTGCTGGGGACAAGATATCATCTCTCCAACGTACACACCGGCTCCCGACCGCAGACGAGCATAGCGCGACCCGATGCCTGGGCGTCGGTACAGATGGCTCGGCATGAAGCGCGTCCGACCGCCGCCGACTACCTCTCCCGCATATGCAGCCAGTTCGTGGAGCTTCACGGTGACCGCGCCTACGGAGATGATCAGACGATCATCTCCGGTCTGGGCCAGATCGCGGGCCAGACCGTGGCGGTGGTCGCACAGCAGCGGGAAGCGCCCCACGATCACGGATCGGAACTTCAGGGCGAGAGCCGGACCACACCTGAGGGCTTTCGGAAAGCGCAGCGGACCATGAATCTCGCAGCCAAGTTCTCGCTGCCTCTGATCACGCTGATAGACACGTCGGGACCCGACCTCAGCGTCGCCGCTGAGGAGCGAGGGCTGGGCAGCACCATAGCCGCGGCGATGGCGCAGATGTCAGGTCTCAGTGTACCGACGATTTCAGTTGTCATAGGCCAAGCCGGAAGTGGAGGCGCTCTGGCGCTGGGCATAGCCGACAGGGCGCTTATGCTCGAGCACGCCATCTACACTGCTGTGTCTCCGGAAGAGGCTGCGGAGGTGATATACCAAGACGCCTCAAGGGCAGAGGAAGCAGCGTCGTCAATGCGTTTGACTGCTCATGACTGCCTCGAACTCGGAATCATCGATCAGATAGTCGCCGAGCCGCCCAATGGCGCACACGCGGACCCTGACGAAGCGGCCCGAACGCTGGGCAGAGTCATAGTCGCCGAGCTTGCCAGACTCCAAGCGCAGTCTCCCAAGAAAAGGGCGAGTGAGCGATACTCCAAGTATCGCGGCATGGGAGTGTACAGCTCCCAGATCAAGGCCACTATCGCCAGGGAGGTCAACTCCGTTCAGAATCTGTTCAGGGTGGGTCTGGACAGACTGTCGAACATACGTCACCGCCAGCAGCCAGAGGACGACTCCCCGGACAAGATCTCGGGCAATGGCTACCTATACGGCGCAGACGACTGAGTCAAACACATGGAATGAATTGGCTGGCGAAAGCGATTCCACGCTCGAACATAGCAGTCGCCGAGGTTGATCTAAGCGCAGCTTCATAGTGCCCAGCCTGGGCGACTGCGGTGTGACAGGTACTGTGCGGAACGTAAGACGATAGGCTAGAGCGTCAACACACCGCCGTATGAGCTGCGATTGGCCTCGAACGTCGCAATGTCATCGTCGTGCTCCAGAGTCAGACCGATGTCGTCGAGTCCGTTGAGCAGGCAGTGACGTCGGAACGGCTCCACACTGAACTCGGCAACGACCTGCTCGTCGTCGTCCCACACTCTCTGTGATTCCAAGTCCACGTGCAGCTGGTATCCCGGGTCTCGCTCGGCGTTCTCGATAATCTGCTGAACAGTCTCCTCAGGCAACACTATCGGCAGAAGGCCGTTCTGAAAACAGTTGTTGTGGAAGATGTCGGCGAAGCTGGGGGCGATAACTACCTTGAAGCCGTACTGTCCCAGCGCCCAGGGGGCGTGCTCCCTTGACGAGCCCGATCCGAAGTTCCGACCAGCAACGATTATCTCGGCGCCCTCATAGCCCGGCCGGTTGAGAACGAAGTCCGGGTTAAGCGTGCCGTCGTCGTTGTATCTCCAGTTGAAGAAGAGAAACTCTCCAAATCCAGTACGCTCAACGCGCTTCAGGAACTGCTTGGGGATTATCTGGTCCGTGTCCACGTTAACACGGTTCATCGGCATGACGACGCCGGCCATTCTGTTAAAGGGTTCCATTGCTTGCTCCCATGTTGAAGCTGCTCATGTTGGCAGATTGCAGGTGGATTCTCACCACTCTCTAATATCCACGAAGTGGCCGGCGATTGCCGAGGCTGCGGCCATCTCAGGACTGACGAGGTGCGTCCGTCCGCCCTTGCCCTGCCGACCCTCGAAGTTACGATTGGACGTAGAAGCGCACCGCTCGCCCGGCTCAAGGATGTCCGGATTCATTCCAAGACACATCGAGCAGCCGGCGACGCGCCAATCGAAACCAGCCTCAGTAAAGATGCGGTCCAGCCCTTCCTCCTCTGCCTGAGCCTTGATCTGCGCCGATCCTGGCACGACCATCGCGTACACGCTGTCGGCAACCTTCCGTCCCCGGGCGACCTCAGCGGCCAGCCGCAGGTCCTCAATCCGAGAGTTGGTGCATGACCCGATAAACACCCTGTCCAAACGTATGTCCTGGATAGGAGTGTCAGGATCAAGACCCATGTATGCCAGCGCCCGCTCGGCTGACTCCTTCTCACCCTCATCGTCAAAAGAGCTGGGATTCGGCACGCGACCACTGACAGGCGCCACCATGCCCGGGTTCGTGCCCCAGGAAACATACGGCTCGATGTCTGACGAAGGGATCACGATAACAGTGTCGTACTCCGCACCGGGATCGGTTGCGAGCTTGGCCCATTCCTCGCAGGCACGGTCGAAGTCGGTTCCCTGCGGCGCCTGCGGCCTGCCGCGCATGTAGTCGAAGGTCGTCTGGTCCGGAGCCACCATGCCGGCGCGGCCTCCACCCTCTATAGACATGTTGCAGACCGTCATACGCCCTTCCATGGACAGCTGTCTGATGCCTTCTCCCGTGTATTCGATCGCGTGTCCGGTAGCTCCCGCGACACCAATCCGACCTATGATGCAGAGGATCACGTCCTTTGCGGAGACGCCCGACGGAAGAGGCCCATCGACCCGTATCTCCATAGTCTTGGGCTTGAACTGACGAAGAGTCTGGGTCGCCAGCACATGCTCGACTTCCGATGTCCCTATGCCAATCGCAAACGCGCCAAATGCGCCATGCGTGGACGTGTGGCTGTCACCGCAGACGATGACCTGTCCAGGCTGCGTTAGGCCCTGCTCGGGACCAATCACGTGAACAATTCCCTGGTACGGGCTGAACCGGTCGTAAAGAGTGACGCCAAATTCGTTGCAGTTGCGCTCGAGGTGATCGAGCTGCTGGGCAGCGATTGGGTCGGTAATAGGGCGGCTCAGCTCCCAGGTGGGCGTATTATGATCCATCGTCGCGACCGTGAGGTCTGGACGGCGCACCTTGCGGCCTGCCATCCTGAGACCCTCGAACGCCTGCGGAGACGTCACCTCGTGGACAAGGTGTAAGTCAACGTAAAGCAGGCTGGGCTGTCCCTCCTCCTCACGCACCACGTGGGCGTCCCAAATCTTGTCGAACATTGTCTTGGCGGTCATTGTGTTCCTCAGTCACTAAATAGGTCTAATTCGATTGATTTGCTGTCTCTGC
>JAAXHZ010000154.1 GCA_012270625.1 Dehalococcoidia bacterium
TCCCCGATGCCGGTTACGAACGGGTGACTCTGCTCACGCTCCCAAATCGGAGCCGCTCGGCTCCTGAGCTCGTCGGAATATCCCATTGGGTCGCACCCCCTGTAAACCTTCCAGCGTCCGGTTGTATGCGACGGAAGAATCTGACTCCTCATTATGGTGGATCAGACCCCTTGACACAACCTGACCGTCGTGGCTTAGTGGTAGCCATGGCCGAGTCGGGTTACATAATCGCGTTGGATCAGGGCACAACCGGCACGACTGCCATGCTGATCGACGCCACCGGGGTTCCGTTATGGACGACCAGCCGTGAGATCCGTCAGATCTACCCGCGCCCAGGCTGGGTGGAACACGATCCCGTCGAGCTGTTCGAGTCGTGTCTTGAGGTCATCGAAGAGCTGATCGAGATAGCCGAGGCCCATCCCAGGTCTATCGTCGGCATCGGAATAACGAACCAGCGCGAGACTCTGGTCATGTGGGACCGTCGGACTGGGGAGCCGGTATCCAATGCAATTGTGTGGCAGTGTCGCCGAACCGCTGAGCTGTGCGACGACCTCAAGGCGCGCGGCTACGAGGCCGTGGTTAGGCAGAAAACAGGCCTGCCCATAGACGCATACTTCACCGGTACCAAGATGCGTTGGCTTCTGGACGAAATCCCTGACGGTCAGCGCCGAGCCGAGGATGGAGATCTCGCCTGTGGCACCGTTGACTCCTGGCTGATGTGGAACTTCACCAACAAGCTGGTCCACGCCACAGACGTCACCAACGCCAGCCGAACGATGCTCTTCAACATTGAGACCTTGGACTGGGACGACGACCTTCTCACCATGCTCGACGTGCCGAGGGCCGTGCTCCCGGAGGTGAGGTCCTCCAGCGAGATATACGGCTACGTAGCGGGCGATCTATCCTCAGGCCAGCCCATCCCCATCGCCGGAGTCGCTGGGGATCAACATGCGTCCATGTTCGGCCAGTGCTGTTTCGACCCCGGTTCTGCCAAGAACACCTACGGCACCGGCTGCTTCGCGCTCACCAATACAGGACGACACCGCGTGGACTCTAGCTCAGGACTGATAACTACCATCGGCTGGGCGCTTGGAGACGAGATCATATACGCCTTGGAGGGCAGCGTCTTCTCCGCTGGCGCGACGGTCCAATGGCTCCGTGACGGGCTGGGCATCATCGAGACCTCCGCGCAGTCCGAGCAGCTTGCATCCGAAGTGGCTGACAACGGAGGCGTGTACCTCGTACCCGCATTCTCAGGACTCGGAGCGCCCTACTGGGACATGTACGCTCGCGCAGCCATCGTAGGTCTGACCCGTGGGTCGTCGAAGGCGCACATCGCTCGTGCTGCTCTGGAATCGATCGCCTACCAGACCCGGGACATTCTCGACGCTATGCAGCAGGATACCGGCGAGAGCTTGTCTTCACTCAGGGTTGACGGCGGAGCGACGGACAACCGCCTGCTTATGCAATTTCAGGCCGACCTGCTCGGAGCGCCGGTCCAGCGCTCGGCAGTCAAGGAGACTACCGCGCTCGGCGCCGGATACCTGGCAGGACTTGGCGTCGGCTTCTGGGACAGCCCGGCAGACATCGAAGGTCTGTGGCACGCCAATGAAACATTCCGTCCCACCATGAGCTCTGAGCAGCGCGAGCGTCTGTACGACGAGTGGCGACGGGCCGTGGACAGATCCAGACACTGGACATACTGAAGGCCGGCCTACTCTCCTGACATGTGCCGGATGTAGCGCTCGGCAGACCTCCTTACGGCTTCCTTGCCTCCTGACAGGACGTTTCGTCCCCACCAGCCTCCGTAGATACGATCGAACCTGTACGGTTCGACCGCATCCAGAATCCCGCGTACCTTGGCCTCGGACATCGGGATCAGGTTCGGATAGCTCGTCATGAAGCTCACGAAGCGTCTGTCCGGAACAACCGTTATGCTGTCACCGACAAATAGCGCCCCAGTTCCGTCGGCTCCATCCGACCAGTGCAGCACCGCGCTTCCGTCGAAATGTCCCCCACACTGGATGAGCGTGACCCCTGGCACAAGCTCACGCGGCTGCCCATCCCAGTACTCTACCGCCTGATTGGGACGCATGACGTGCTCACGGTCTGCTTGAGGGATGATGATCGGCGCTCCGCCAAAGGCGCGGCTGAATTCGACCATGCTGTCATAGAAGTGCGGATGCGAGAAGCAGATGAAGTCTATGCCTCCACACTGTTCTATCTTCGATACCGCAGCGTCATCCAGCAGGCTCACGCAGTCGTACAGCACGTTCCCCCCGGGGGTCTGTACCAGCAGCGCCCGCTGCCCGATAGTGAACGACGGCGTGATACCAATCCCAAGAAGATTCGTTTCTTCAGTCCGAACATCGTTTCGGTAACCGTCCCTGACAAGCTCGTCCATCGTTGTCCACTGCTGTCCCTCCCAGCCTACGTACTGGCGTGGATCCAGGCAGATTGGACACTCTGACGGAGGCTCTGGTGAGTCTGCGTACTGTACCCCACAGGTCTTGCAGATGTAATTTGGCATCGCGTGGCTCCCTGATATCCGACTCCGGTCTGTGCTAGCCGAGGGGTGTAACTGACATGACTGGTGATATACCTTGTACACTATACCAACAGAAGAGTAACTAGGAGAGATCGACTATGGGGGCAGATTCCCGACCCGATACTATCGGAGACCTTCGAGCGTCCGGCTACGAAGTACTCCCAGTAAAGGAGGAGCTCCGTCGCAACCTGATACGTAAGATCCGCGCCAACGAGGAGCTGTTCCCCGGAATAGTCGGATTCGACGAATCGGTCATCCCGCAGTTGGAAAACGCGATTCTCGCCGGACAGGACATCATACTTCTTGGAGAACGTGGACAGGCCAAATCTCGACTCATAAGAAACATGGTCGATCTTCTCGACGAGGCTGTTCCGTGTATCGACAGCTGCGAGCTTAACGACAATCCGTTCGATCCCATCTGCCCCGAATGCAGGGAGAAGGTCAGCGATTCTGGCGATGACGTGCGCATCACGTGGGTCGCGCGCGAAGACCGGTACGCCGAGAAGCTGGCTACCCCGGACATCACGGTGGCTGACCTGATCGGCGAGATCGACCCCATCAAGGTCGCCGAGGGACGTTACCTGTCGGACGAACTGGCTATCCACTACGGTCTGATCCCGCGAACCAATCGGGGGATATTCAGCATCAATGAGCTTCCCGACCTCTCGGAGCGTATACAGGTCAGCCTGTTCAACTTGATGCAGGAGCGAGACGTTCAGATCAAGGGCTATCGCATCATGCTTCCTCTCGACGTGATGCTCGTATCGAGTGCGAACCCCGAAGACTACACTAACCGCGGTCGAATCATCACTCCTCTCAAGGACCGATACGGCGCACAGATCAGGACCCACTACCCTCGCGCTCTCGAAGAAGAGATCGAGATCATGGAGCAGGAGCACACCAGCTTCGACGATGCAGCAGATGCGGTCGTTGTTCCGCAGTACATGAAAGAAGTTATCGCGGAGATAACCAGCCTTGCCAGGCGCAGCCCTGAGATCAACCAGCGTTCCGGTGTCAGTCTGCGAGTTTCAATCGCTAACTACGAGACAGTAATTGGCAGCGCGTTCAAGAGGAGCCTTCGGCTCGATGAGACTGCAAGCCCGAGAGTCAGCGACCTGCCGGCCATAGTAGCTTCCACCAACGGCAAGGTCGAAATGGAAAGCGTCGAGGAAGGCCGCGAGTTCAAGGTCGTGGACGGGCTGGTCAAAAAAGCCGTCCAGAACATGTTCAGCCACTACTTCTCTTCCCATGAATTCGATGCTGTCCTAACACGCTTTGACGAGGGCCTGACTGTCGAGACCGGAACCGACATCCCTTCGCGCGCATATGCTGGCAAACTCCCTCAGATGGCCAACATGAGCGAGATGATCGAGCGCATAGAGCCGTCCAACGACCCAGAGCTAATAGCGTCTGCGATGGAGTTCATACTAGAAGGCCTGTACCTGAACAGGCGGCTCAATCGGGATCAGACAGCCGGACACATCGTATTCTCTGCGTGAATCAAGAGGTGTAAGATGCCCTCTCTCGCTATCGTCTAGGGCGCGTCTTCCTTCGCTTCGCGACGATCTTGCCGTTCGATGGGCATCCCCAAGCGAGCACGCACTCGGCGCATCTCGGGCGTTGAGCCTTGCAGACCTGTCTTCCGTGCCTGATAAGGTACACATGAAACGCGAAGACGTCCTCTTCCGACACCATGGGTTCGAGTATGTCATGCGCCTTGTCCGCTGACACCTTCTTCCCAACCAGGCCCAGACGCTGCGACACGCGGTAAATGTGCGTGTCAACTGGCATCGCCGGCATTCCGAGAGAGAAGCACAGGATGATCGCCGCCGTCTTTGGTCCAACGCCCGGTAGATCTTTCAGCCATGCTTTCGCCTCATCCAGGGACATCTCTGCCAGAAATGACAGATCGAACGACCCTATCTCGGATCGGACAATGTTGAGCACCTGCTTGATACGCGCCGACTTCTGCTTGGCAAGACCTCCTGACTTTATCGCCTCCTCGATTTCGTCCGTAGAAGCATCAGCGATCGTCTCGAGGGTACCGAACACGCGCATCAGGTTCAGGAATGCTCGTTCGGAGTTGATGTCCGAAGTGTGCTGGGACAGAATCGTGTAAACCAGCTCTTCCGCCGGGTTGTACCTCGCCTCCCACTCGACCGGTCCGTACACCTCCCCAAGCTGATTCATGACATCCGCGGCTTTCACCCTCTGGCGCTTGCCTGCCATTGACGACCTCCTGTTGATCTTCAGGCATCACTTGCCGTGCGATCGATTATACTCCAGGGCGCTGACCGGAAGATGGTTCCTCACTTGACATCGGTTCTGGCGCTCCTTTAATTTCAAAATGCGGACTGTGCGAATCATCAGGCGCAGTCTGTCGGGCAGATTGTTCACGCTTATGAACGCACTACGATTCGATATTCACTGGTCGCATTCCAGGCTCGTGATGCCTCAGCGACATTCTGTTTGGGAGTGAAGCTCATGACCCTCGAACTGGTAGTGGGCGACCTCGGTAACCCGGACGGTCCCATCAGACACACAGACCTCGTCCAGCTCTCGGGGCTTCCCAGGGCCAGGGTTTCATCTGTCATTTCGTCGCTGGCTAGCTCTCCTGTAGAACGCAGACGCGAGTTGATCGACCGGATGACTGAGCTGTCCGAACACAACATCGAGCTGGACTTCACAGCCGTACTGCGGGCCTCTCTTCGCGACAGAGACTCAGAAGTAAGGGCGAAGGCCGCGCACGGATTGTGGGATTCCGAGGATCGCACCCTGGTCAGACCTCTTATCGACCTGCTGCTGAACGATCAGTCGTCAACCGTCCGAGAGGCCGCCGCAAGCACTCTGGCGAAGTTCGCTGAGCTCGCAGGTGAGGGCAAGCTGGTCAGGCGAGATGCCCAGAGGATAGGCGACGCTCTCCTGTCCGTGGTAGCGCGGGCCGATGAAGATATAGAGACCCGGCGCAGGGCAATAGAGGCCCTCGCCCACTTCGACTCCGACCGAGTGCGGTCGATCATAGACGAATCCTATTCGTCCACCGATGTCAGGCTGCGGCAGAGCGCCATCTTCGCGATGGGCAAAAGCTCGAATGCCAGGTGGCTGCCAACGGTCATCAGGGAGACGCGCAACCCCAATGCCGCGCTCAGGTACGAGGCTGCGACAGCTTGCGGCTTCCTGGGTGAGGATGACACCCTGCCCTACCTAGTAGGTCTCCTTAACGACGAGGACAGCCAGGTGCAGCTGGCCGCAGTGCGCTCATTAGGAGCCATCGGTGGCGACCTGGCCCGCCGAGCTCTTATTCAGGCCATGAAGCGCGGCGATGATGCGATCGAGGAAGCCGCTGAGGAAGCGCTCGCTACGATCGACTTCGACGATGACCCTTTGGGATTCCGTTTTGAAGGCTAAACCGTCAGTGGCTCCACACGACTCACTACGCACCTCCGGTTCCATCGAGGCAGTGTCGTATCTGCGCCCCAGTGATTACTGTTGAGCACCGTCGGCATCATCGCGAATCCTGCGGCAGGCAAGGACATTCGTCGCATCGTAGCCCAGGGCAGGTTCGTCCCGAACCACGAGAAGGTCAACATTCTGAAACGCGCCCTTGCCGGGATGGACGCCGTCGGCGTTGATCGCGTACTGTTCCTGCCCGACAGCGGCGGACTTGGAAGAAGCGCCCTCCAAGATACTCAGCTTCGGTTGAGGGCAGAGTTCGTTGAAATGACCGTCTTCCACGCTGAGAGAGACTCTTCTCGCGCGGCGGGGGCGATGCGCGATGCGGGCGTGGACTGCATCGTCACACTCGGCGGAGATGGAACAAATCGCGCCGTCGCGACGGAATGTGGCGACATACCGCTGGTACCGATCTCGACCGGCACTAACAATGTCTTTCCCACGATGCTGGAGGGCACGATAGCCGGCATGGCCGCCGGTGTGGTGGCTACGGGCGCCGCCGACCTGAACAGCGCCACGATTCGGCATAGCATATTGGAAGTGCACGTGGACGGTCAGTACAGGGACATGGCGCTCGTGGACGTTGCAGTCTCCACCGAGCGTTTTGTAGGTGCAAGGGCGATATGGGATATGTCAACCCTTCACCAGCTATTCCTGACCAGGGCAAGCGTCACCAGTATCGGTCTCTCCGCAATTGGCGCACAGCTCAAGCAGGTCGCACCGGAGTCCTCTGAGGGCCTGTACATGCGACTGGGCTCCGGCGGCAAGGTCGTTCTCGCCCCCATAGCCCCAGGCGCAGTAACCAGGGTGGAGATCGCCGAATGGTCAACTATCACACCGTCCAGCCCAGGCATCGAGGTGGACCTTCGCCCGGCTACCATAGCGCTGGACGGTGAGCGAGCGTTCAGCCTTTCGCCAAGCTCGACTGTTCAAGTGAGATTGGGATTGGATGGTCCCAGAGTCGTGGATCCTGATCGAGCTCTCGCGTTAGCAGCCGAGTCCGGCGGTCTCGAATCAGCAAGACCAGCAATCTGACTCGCACATTTCGACTGTGATGTCGATGACTCGAATGGGACTGCCTGACTGCTCCTATGAAGGGAAAAAATCAGATGAAATTCACCTCTCGTAGGTCTAATGTACGCGCCGCCAATGGAATGGTCGCCACGACACAGCCCCTCGCCGCTACGGCTGGCCTGAAAGTGTTGATGCAGGGTGGAAACGCCGTAGATGCCGCCGTCACCACCGCTGCTGCGCTCAACGTTGTCGAGCCTCATTCGACCGGCATTGGAGGAGACCTCTTCGCCCTAGTCTGGACCGCTAAAGACAAGCATCTCCAGGGTCTCAACGCCTGCGGACGGTCCCCTAGCCGCGCGTCGCTCCAACAGCTCCTAGACTTTGGACTCCGCAGCATCCCCGACCAGAGCCCTTTCTCGGTAACCGTCCCCGGAACGGTGGATGGATGGGAGACACTGCTCGACCGGTACGGTAGAACTGACCTGTCGGACGCGCTCCGGCCTGCGATTCAGTACGCTGAGGAGGGATTCCCTGTCTCAGAAGTCATCAGCGACCACTGGCGCATTGGCGCCGCGAGATTGGCCGCAGCTCCCTCGGGACGTGAGCTTCTCTTGGATGGCTCACCGCCTACCCCCGGCCGGATCATGAAGATTCCGACTCTGGCCCAATCACTTCGCACAGTCGCCGAAGGCGGCAGTGACGCATTCTACAACGGCCCCATCGCTGAGAAGATCTGCGACTTCGTACAGTCCCTCGGCGGATGGCTTTCGACTGACGATATGGCAGCCCACCAATCTACATGGGTTGACCCAATTCACACTCAGTACCGTGGATACGACTGCTGGCAGTGTCCGCCACCCTCCCAGGGTGTGAACGCACTCCTGGCGCTGAATCTAGCCGAGGGATTCGACCTCGACAGCATGGGTTTTCAGAGTGCAGACACTTTCCATCATCTCATCGAGAGTATGCGCCTCGCCTTTGTGGACTCTCTCCACTACGTGACCGACCCGAAGGCGATGCGAGTGGTCCCCGGCGACCTTCTCTCCAAGGAGTACGCATCTGAGCGGCGATCGCTCATATCCCCGAGCCGCGCGATGGCGTCGGCATCCCACGGCGTACCTCCAGCACACCACAACACCGTTTACGTCTCCGCCGTGGACGGCGAGGGCAACGCCTGCTCGCTCATCAATAGCGTGTTCATGTCCTTCGGCAGCGGCCTCGTGGCGCCTGACACTGGAATCGCCCTGCACAACCGAGGCACTTCCTTCTCACTCGACCCCGGACACGCCAACTGCCTGGAGCCGCGTAAGCTGCCATACCACACGCTGATACCGGGCATGGTGACCTGCGATGACGAGCTGGTCGCAAGCTACGGTGTAATGGGCGCGATGCAGCAGGCACAGGGGCACCTCCAGACCATGGTTAACATGATCGACTTCGGACTGGAACCCCAGCAGGCCCTGGACGCGCCTCGCTTCAGCGTGCGACTCGGCGAGGGAGTTGCGATCGAGAACACAGTAAGTCCTGAAGTGATTCGAGACCTATCGAAGAGAGGTCACCCTATTCTCGTTGCGGAACCCCACGGGATACTGTTCGGCAGCGGTCAGATCATCAAGCGAGATGCGGAGACTGGCGTCCTCACAGGTGGGAGCGAGCCGCGTGCCGACGGATTCGCCATCGGGTGGTAGCTGGACAGCATAGTCTGGTGCAAGTTTTGACCTGTTATACAGAAACGGGTACGACCCGCTTCCCGGTGGGGGGTGAGAAGCGGGCCGTACACTGAAGTCGAGGAGTTGACCTGGCCCCTCGTCGAGAGTTGTCTGTTAACTTGTTCTAATCTTAGAACAGAACAAACATGCGAGTCAATAGAATTCCGAACGAATATTCGGCAATTTTGACTCCGAGAGCACGGAACGTGGATTAGCCCCTGAGCTCCCTCACCCTCGCGTAGTCAGCCTCTGCTTCCGCGCGTCTGCCCAGAGCCCACAACGCCAGGCCCCGCTGGCTGATAGCGAACCAGAATTCAGGATCGATGGCGATTGCTCTGCCAAAGTCTTCGACTGCCATCTCTAGGTCTCCCCGATCCGCAAGCGCAACTCCCCGGTTCGTGTAAGCGTCGCGGTATTCAGGGTCGAGTTCGATCGCCTGGTCATACTCTGTGATTGCCTCATCGAACCGCTCCATGTAGCGCAGCGCGATACCGAGGTTGTTGCGGTAAACCGCGTTGCACGAGTCTAACTCCAGCGCCAGGGAGTAGTCTCGAGCGGCTTCGGCGAATTCACCGGCGTCAAGGTAGGCGTTGCCCCGCAGGAAGTAGTGGTTGGCGGGGCAGTTGGACCGGCTGATCTCATCCGTCAGATGGAGTATGATCTGGCTGAGATAGTCCCTGTCGCTGCTGCCGCTCAGGTTAGGGTTCCCGCGCCAGGAGTACAACCGCTACTCGCTCATGCCGAGCGTCAGTATAACCTTCCACTCCTTGTTGGTAACCGGCTGCACCGACAGGCGCGAGTTCTTGACCAGGACCATATCTTGCAGGTCTGAGTGGGCCTTGATCTCCTGGAGTGTCACCGGGTTCCGGAACTTGGCCTGTCCCCTGATGTCCACCATGTACCAGACTGGGTTGTCGGGCGTGCTTCGGGGATCCGGGTGTTCTGAATCGGGATCCCATGCGGTGTGGTCGGGATAGCCTGCCTTTACGACTGTAGCGTATCCCACGACTGCGGTGGGCTTGGAGTTCGAGTGATAGAAGAGGATCCCATCACCCACTTGCATATCATCTCTCATCGTGTTGCGCGCCGCGTAGTTGCGAACGCCGTCCCACTCCGCGATCTGGTCTTCCTCGTTGAGAAGGTCGTCGAACGAGTAGGCAGTGGGTTCGGACTTCATCAACCAGAATCTTCGTTGGGACATCAGATCACCTCAGCGCGCGCTTTAGTCCGCTAACCACTGGGCAGTGTCGAGATGTTGATCCAGTAGTCGAGGACGCTTTGTATCATTACGTTGAATCTGACTCTGTCGATTGGTTTGTTGACATAGCTGTTTGCGCGAAGGCCGTATGAATAGAGCAGGTCTTGCTGCGCAGTAGAAGTCGTCAACACCACCACAGGTATCATTCCCAGGCTCTCGTCGGCTTTTACTTCGGCCAGAACCTCACGACCGTCCATTCCCGGCAGATTCAGATCCAGCAGGATGAGATCTGGGCGGGGCGCATCTTCATACTCACCCTCGTTCAGTAGAAACTCCATGGCTTCCTCGCCGTCCTCTGCGAGGTGGAGATGGTACTGGAATTTCGTTTCGCTGATGGCCTCCTGGGTCAATCTGGCGTCAGCGGGATTGTCTTCTACCAACAGAATCTGTACGGGTCTGCTTTCGCTGCCCAGTGTCATTGCTAGTCCTCCTCAGCGACAGGAATGGTGAAGTGAAAGATCGAACCCTCGCCTACTTCCGACTCCACCCAAATCTGCCCGCCGTGACGTTCCACTATCTTCGAGCATACGGCCAGCCCAATACCCGTGCCGGAGTACTTGCTGCGCTTGTGCGCTCGCTTGAACATACCGAAAATGCGGTCCTGATAACGGGGCCTGATCCCGATTCCATTGTCGGAAACAGACAGCTGCCAGTTGCTATCGTTGCGAGAGCATGATACGTGAATTCTGGGAGCTACGTCATCCTGCTTGAACTTGATCGCATTCCCGATAAGATTTTCCAGAAGCTGGGATATCTGCACCGGATCACCTGAAAACTCCGGCAGCGGCTCAGATGTAATCTCGGCCTCGCTCTCCTGAATAGACACACCCAGGTCAGCCAGCGCGTTCTCCAGCGCGCGGTTGCAGTCCACCTGCTCGAACGGGTTGCCGTCAGACTCCACCCTGGAGTAGTCGAGCAGATCGTTTATCAGCATTCTCATCCTGTGGACCGCATCGGTTGTGAACCCTATGAAGTCGCGTCCATCCTGGTCGATCTTGTCTCCGTACCGCTCTTCGAGAAGATTCACATATCCGGCGATAACGCGAAGCGGCTCCTGTAGGTCGTGAGACGCGACGTAAGCGAACTGCTCGAGCTCCGCATTGGATCTTGTCAGCTCCGCAGCCTGCTCCTGCAGGATTCTGTCTGCCTCAACAGTCTCAGCATGAAGCTGGGAGTTTGCGATTGCGCCTGCTACCTGGGCGCCGATCAGCTGCGCCACCTCCAGGTCGTGGTGTGTGTAGGTGTCCTCACTCAGGGACCTGAAGTTCAACACGGCTATCACACGGTCGTTGAAAATCAGAGGCACGCTCAGAAACGATCGGATGCCGCTTTCATACTCTAGGACAAGACCCGGGAACCGACCAAGCATGGCCTCCCTGGAGCCCGGATGAAACACTGTCCCCTGCCGTCTCTGTATCACATGTTCAGTGAATGTTCCGGCGATCCTGGTGGTTTCGCCCACGGCGCGACCCGGCACAGGAGCGCCGATCACGTAGGCGGTCACAAACTCGCCGATTTCGTGACGGATCATATTGATCGAAATCCGGTCGAATGGAATCAGATGAAGAGTCTGGTTCGCGAATAGCGCGTAAACATCCTCGATATCGAGAGAAGACGAAACGACTCGCCCGATTTCGGCTAGCGCGGCGTTCTGTGCCGCAAGTCGCTGTGCTGCCGCTGCCGCTGCCGCGTTCTCAGCGTAGAGCTGCGAATTTGCTATCGCCGGCGCAATTTGCGCGGCAACCTTTCTGATCAGATCTAGGTGGTGCTCCTCGTAGGCGTTGTCTTTGAGAGACCGCAGATGTATCACCCCAAGCACTTCGTTCTGGAACAGGATGGGTGCGGCGATGACGGATCTCAGTCCTGACCTGACTCTCTGAGGATACCGCAGCGTCAATTCGTCCAAGTTGCCCTGCAAGATTATCGCGTCGCGGCTCTCTATGGCCTGCCCGACCATTGTGCCCTCCAGAGGCACCGTGCTGCCTCGCTCCCGCCCTACGGCGAACACTCCGAGCACGTACTCGTTCACAAACGTCTGCGTCTCGAGGTCAACCAGGCTTATGGCGATTCTGTCGAACGGGATCAGACGCTTTACCTGCCGCGCGAATCCTTCATACACGTCGTCGATATTAAGTGAAGACGTAATGATCCGCCCAACTTCCGCTAGCAGCGCGTTCTCTCCTGCCAGCAGCTCCGCCTGTGACGACGCCATTTCGAACGCTTGCAGTAGAGTCTTCTGTTCTGTGACGTCGTCGGTATAGACGCTAATCTGCGGGTAATCCGGGGTCAGCACCACTTTCTGGCTGTACACACGATCATCGATCTGTATCTCGCGTGTCAGAGATTCCAGATCGGCACGCTTCATCCGCTGCGCCATCTGCGCCACACCGCTGAGAAGCGGGTGGCTCAAGCCCAGCGAGTCGAGAGCGGGAAACATGTCGCGCGCGGCGTTGTTGCGGTAGGATAACGTTTCGTCGAACTCGATCTCCACCACCGCGCTTGGATCATGATCCACGAGAGATGCGAGACGAGCCAGCACGCTCGACACATGCTGGTGGGTTCGCTCAAGCGCCTCGAGTTCCTCGATACGCTTTTGGGCCAGCTCCAGTTGAACTTCCAGCGAGGTCTCGACAGCCTTCTGATTCGTCACAGGTAATGCCTCCCTACCACTCAAGCATTCTATCGGCTGTTTCTATCCGAGAGTCGCTTCGATTATAGGTCAAGCTCGGAAATCTCCAATTCGATCACCCACCAGCACTTGGAGAGAATTTCATTAGTCCTAACCCGGTGAGGGCGACAGACGAGTCTCACTCCTGAGAGAAGTGCAAAACTCGATCAACAGTAGTCTCGTCACTCCCGCGAAAGCGGGAGTCCACTATGGCGAACCATGGTTGATGGCCTATGGATTCCCGCGTGCGCGGGAATGACGGGTAGGATTTCGGAGTTTTGCAATTCCCTCACTCCTCGAAAATGTTGACATATTTTCGATAAGATAGATACACTCGCCACGCTCGTGGCGGAGGGTGCCGCTGAGTGTCATATGGTGAGCCTTCCATGCGAACAAGCCGGCTAAGCTGCCAGCATTATGACTACTCCACTTGGACAGGCGCAAGATGCTACAGGTGGTCGAATAATGAATCAATGAAAGCGCGAGGTCTGACATGGCCGTGATTGCAACTGGTGGCCTATCAGGAGGCGGAGGACGGTTCCTAGGGCCGGAGTTGTCCAGACGCATCGACGCCGACTACGTTGATCGGCTTATCCTATCGAATGTATCCCGAGAGTTGCAGGCCACTGTAGAAGCGCTCGACCAGAGAGAGCAACGCCCACCTACCAGGGCTGAGCGCTTTTCGCGGTTGATTCAGAGGATCATGGAACGCACTGCCTACACGGGAGGCGGCCCCGATCCCTACTTCGGCACCGTGTATCCCGAATTCCTCATATCTGAGTACGACGAGCTGCCAACACTAATTGCAACTCGTGGGCATGAGATAGACGACGATGCCTACATTGGCGCGATTAAGTCGGTTATCGAAGACCTGGCTTCTGGCGGAAACGTAGTTATCGTCGGACGAGGCGCCCATATTATCCTGAAGGACAATCCCGATGTCCTGCGCGTCGGTCTGATAGCCACGCTCGAGGACAGGGTGGAACGAATCATGGTGCGCGAGCGCATGAGCCAGTCGGAGGCCGAAGAGTCCATCAGAGCGAGGGACGCCGCAAGATTGCAATACTTCCAGCGCTTCTTCGACATCGACTCCCCGGACTCCGCGGAACATTACCACTTGGTCATCAATACCAGTGAAATGAACCTGGACGCCGCAACTGACATCATCATCAGGGCATCCGAGGAGCTCGAGATGGGAAGGCTATCGAGACATGCCTTCCGTGTCGAACCGTAAACCGATCACGCTATTAGCTCAGGATTGTCTCACGTCTGCGGTGGCCGCAGCGAATTGACCACTATGGGCCTCCCGGTCTCCGGGTGATCGATCACCCGAACCTCAGCGCCGTACACGTCCCTGATACGATTCGCTGTCAGCACCTCGGTCGGTGTGCCCACCGCGACAAATCTGCCCCCTGACATCAGCGCGATCTTGTCGCAGAACTGAGCCGCCAGGGTGAGATCGTGCACCGCCGTCACTACCGTCTTGCCGAGTGCGGTCATATCTACTAGCATCTGCATTATCGCGGGTTGATAGGCAAGGTCTAGGTTCGCCGTGGGTTCGTCCAGCAGCATCACGGGGGTGCGCTGGGCAAGGGCCATGGCAATGGCGACCCGCTGCCTCTCGCCACCCGAAAGCCTGTCCACCGGCCTGTCGAGATACTCGTCTGTGTCGGTCATTCTCATGGTGTCGATCGCGATCGACAGGTCGTCCTCTGTCTCCCACGATAGCAGTCCTAGGTGAGGATTGCGACCCATCAGCACTACCTCGAGCGCTCTAGCCCCGGCTGGCAGCTCGGGTGTCTGAGGAACCACAGCCACGAGCTGCGCCCTGCTCTTGGCAGATAACTTCGACATGTCATTGCCGTCCACACGTACGGAGCCGCGCTGCGGGGCGATCACGCCTGCTATCAGTTTCATCAACGTTGACTTGCCCACGCCGTTTGGCCCACCTATCCCAACCAGGCTGCCCTTCCC
>JAAXHZ010000155.1 GCA_012270625.1 Dehalococcoidia bacterium
GCCTCCTCGTTGTTCTCCTCGTTGAACCTGCGGATCAACTCCTCGAAGACGGTGCCCATGCCGTGATTGTCCAGTCCCTCCAGACGCACTGAGCCGTCGCCGTTCAGCACAGGCAGCGGGCTGAGGTTGATGGAAGGGTCCAGGAACTTCTCGATCAGGAAGCCCAAGGCGTCCGCTTCCACCAATGTGGGCATCTGATTGCGGAACTTGAATTTCTCCAATACCTCCTGGACGTTGGAGGAGAAGCCGTCGAGGTATTCCTCGAAGTCAGCGCGCAAGCGTTGGGGTTGGCCACGGGAGGTCAGGTCGCGCAACCGGAATGACGACGTGTTGTAGAAGTCCTGGCCGGAGCTTTGCCGCAAAGCGGCGTCCTGATTCGTTATACCGGCGTCGTCCAACTGCTCCTTCATGCGAAGCACCGCTTCCTTGGCAGGTTCCAGAACCGCATCCAAGCGTCGAATGACCGTCATGGGGAGGATGACATCCCGGTACTTGCCCCGGACGTAGACGTCCCGCAGCACATCGTCGGCAATGCCCCAGATGAAGCTGCTGATGTTGAGGGTAGTCACTGGATCGCCACGCTCCTTTTGTAGTGCCCATTATACTACCCAGGCTTCCGGTCCAAGGAAGCGGGGCTTTGGGTAGTCAGCCGGAGGCCAGCCCTCAACTGCAACGAGGGTGGTACCAGTGCTAGCCGCCCGAACAGCGTGGGCGCTCCTACCCTGCGACTATAGCAATATAGCAACAGGGGCGGTACACGAACAATGTTCGCCGCACAGGCACCATGAGCAGGGAGCACTCAGAAAGAATAGCCCTGCTGATTCCTTATATCTCCAACCTGAACCTGGGCGCAAAAATTCTTGCGTCCATTCAATCGTGGTAGAGCGAGTTGACGATAGGCAGTACCAGTACCATACCCTGTTTGACCTCTCGGTCGGGCTGTAGCCTGCGGAGCTTCCCCTCACGGCAAGATGCATACAGTTGCAGCGCCCTCTGTCCTCGAAATCCCGCTTAAGTTTGTCCCGGTCCGCGATAGCCCTCTCCGAGTCATGGACAACAAAAAGAATGTGCGCCTCTTGTGGATACTTCGTCAAGTCTGCTGCCATACCCTCCGTGGATCTGCTAGGCGAGGTGTTCCCTCGGATGTACTTGCCCTCGATTAGCAGGTGAGCGCGGTCAAGGGAGAAGTCCGGCTTCACCCCAGCACTCGCGAAGGGCACAGCAGGGTGTTCCCGCTGTATATCATCGCGCCACGCGGTAAGAAGGCCCTCGATCTTATCGTTGAGGTCAGCTTCGTTCTTCGGCTGCTCAGTGCGGAAGACTTTAGGGATGGCTGCTTCCAAGCGCGTCTGAAGGGCCATCACCAAACGCTCGATGGGCTCTCGGAGGAACTCCCGGTCCGAGACTAGTGCGAGCAAGGAGTCAGGCGCCAGTGCTGCGAATACGTCCTCATGTAAATCCTGCATCCGCCGGAGAACCTTACCGACTTGGTTCCCATGCTGTGAGCACAGGTACCATACCTTGTCGACAAGAGCCATCTCATCATCGCAGTCCGGCGCCCAACCATTGAGATGTTGGAGATCATCGAGAGTCTGACTATAGAAGTAGTCAACGTTCCAGTTGGCGAAGTTAGCGGCCTGCCTGAGGTAATCGATGATAGTTGTCTTGCTTTGTCCGTTCGAGATACTCTTCCTGATGATGTCGTTGGCGTACAACCCTGACTGGTCATGCTCCTCGGCCTGAGCGCCATACACACCGATGCGCCGGTCAATACACTGGAAGCACTCGCCACAGTGAGTGGCATTGGCCCCCGACTTGAAGGTATGACTGCAGGAGACTGAGCTCGGAATAAGGCGCGCAAATCCCCTAGCGATTAGGCCCTCTACAACGTCAGTCTTCGTTTTCCACAGGAACGGCGTCTCTATGCTGACGGGCTGCTCAGCGATCAGCGAGAACAATTCTGCGAGCCTCCCGAGCGTCTGTGGATGCGTTGTCCTGCTCGCTCGCGCGTTCAGGAGGTCATCCCGCCTAACAAAGTTCAGGCTGGTAACGCCGTTCTCGTAGACAAACACTCTGTCCTGCCCATACGCTTTGGCAATGGCGAAGGCGATGCTGCCGTATAGGAACGACCGTGTCCGCTGCGTTTCCTCCTTGGCGCGGACGCCCTGCAAACTGGTGCGGAACTGGTAATGGTTCACGCGATTAGGGTATGCGTCTTGAAGCGCGTTAGCGAGGGCTTTCTGCGTTCGCATAATGCTTGGCTGTGATGATTGGTGGCTGACGAGGCAGACGTGGTCGTGCGTCTCCTCCAGGTGTTGAATCGCTCCAGCGAGAGAATCGAGTCCGCCAGAGAACAGCATGACAGAGAGGCTATCCGTCGACACACTTTGGAAGGCCTCGCTGTCAAACAGGTCTGCCTGAGACGTCGAGTGCCCGGGCTGAAAGGTGAATTCGTAGGACTGGTCCCCAGTCATGAAACAGAGTGCAGCCCGCAGGGCCTCTTGCACATCAGGTCGGCTCCAAAACGCATAGTCCCTGACGCGCACCACGTAGTGCAGGTTTCTGGTCCAGCTGTGGTATTCGACACTGTCTTTGGCACCCCTCGGGGTCAGCCGGTCGCCCGCAAACACGTACGCGGCAATCTCAAGCAAGTCAAGGCACCGGTCCGGCAGATGGTAGACGCTTCGCACGAAGTCCGGCAGCCCGAGCCGAACATTGGCGCTGCCGGTCAGCGGCCTGTAGTCGAGGAGTTTGTAGCCCGCCTCCTCCACATCAACAGGAGGGCTTGCGCCGTTGCACAGGAAGCGAGCAGGCGTCCGTCCTGTGCTCATCGAGGAGCCTCCTCTCGGAGGAGTTCCTCGTGGAGCTTGCCCATTGAATGCGCAACGAAACCTGCGATTTCCTCGACTGAAGGCGTCCCATTCCGCGCGTGTCGATTGAACCATCCGGCAGAGAAGGACTGCGTGATCCTCGCCGTCTCGAAAGCATGGCGTGACACACCGTCTACGTGCTCCTGTAGCCGAGTCGCCAAGCGCTCGCGAGCCTCTGTGCCGCCTGCTTGCGAGGAAGCCGCCCGTCCCAGGAAATAGTTCAGGTAGCGTTCAACAAACTTCGCAAAAAAGAGCCGCGATAGCTCACAGAACCCACTCCCATCGCCTGCGCTGCGCCACACCGCTATTACTTGCTCGTGCTCGCCGGTGAACGAGAGCTGCCGTGTCTGTCGGTCCGTCCACTGCACTATGGCGTCCACGGCGGCTTTACGCGCCAGTTCCGCATACTCCCCCGACTGCCGCTTATCTGCGATGTGCTGGCCTAAGGCGCTTGTGAGGGTGAGTAGCGAGGGATTCGTCGACAGGTCGATGGCGAGGTCGCCGAGCGATTCAGTATCGCCCCCCGCCGAGGCCGACAGGGCCAGACCAAGAAGGAACTGGAATGCTGCAACTACACCGGTATCACCAGGCACTGCGCGCAGTCGCGACCGCACGTTCCTCAGCGTTGCGTTGGCGAGCTCACGCACATCGCCGTCAACATCCGCCGCGGCCGCGATCCCTTCAACAACGGTAATCCACCGTTTGGTGCGAGGGAGAGCCCCTACACGCTCATGACCCATCTTCGCGACGCTCCGTCAGAGCCAAGTTTCCACCGTCTGTCCCTATCCCCTTCGCCCCCACTCTAACCAGGTTTCCGTTCGCGGGGCTGTCCAGTGTAAGCAGGGGCTTGCCGTTGGCCGCAAGCGTTCGCGCGAATGCTTCCGTCTTGCCGCCGGGAGCGGCGTGGGCGATGAAGACCTGGGTTCCCAGATCGGCCACAATCTCGTTCCGTTGGGCAGAGAGCTCCGCTGTCGGGCGGCGGACTGTTGAGGGGAACGGCGACAGGATCAGTAGGCGCCCATCATCCAGAGCGGCGCGCCAGTCGCGGGGGACGCGCATCGTCTCGATGCCGCGCGCCGGGCATACGACCACCGGCTGACTGCCCCGGAGCAACAGACGCAGGCATTCGCGTTCCATCGGCGTTTGGAACCCGCTGATGACGGGCACACCGGCGTTGCGCATGGCTCTTGCGAGGTCATAGGTCTTTAGGATGATGTCACCGGGGCAGCGATTGGAACAGAAGAGGGCCGTGAGCGGCTCGTCAAGCAAGCTGAGATTGCCCTTCGACTTGGCTTGCGGTAGAAGTCCCACGTTCACTACTCCGCGCCCATTCACACTAGTCCCCTATGCCGAACAGGGCGCTGAACTCTGCCCTGGTTCTGCAACGGTTAACCCTGCTCCGCATCTGCCCAAAGTAGGTTGAGGCTCGCTTTCTGAGTGCGGAGTCAGTTGTGCACAAGTACTCGTCCACATACCTCGACTGCCCGGTCGAATCGATGATGGGGTGTATTACCGCCTTTATCGAGTGCCCCAAGAAGTGAACAAGCATCGCTTTCGGGTCTAAAGGGCCCTGGTAGTTGTTGAATGCGTCGATCGCCAGAGATTCCATGTGGTAGCCGCTAATTTTCCTGCTTGAACGGGTAATGAAGCAGTCAGCCAAGGCCTTGGCGAGTTTGACAATTGGAACTACTCTACCGTCTCTCGCCGTATTGACTTCGGCGAGTTTCCTGGCAAAGTCATCAGGCCTCACCACGTTGCTCCATTGACTGCTTCCCGGGTTCGCTATCCGAACACCGCCACTACCCGTCCGGATGGCGGGCAGTATCTGAATCTCGGTCCCGTCGGAGTAGCTGACCGTCACCGCCAGGTTGCCCGCGCTTACGGTATTCTGCTGAAGCCGGTTCTGTATGGTATCCCGCACATACTCTATGACCTCGGCAGGAGGTCGGTTTACAAGCGAAGACTCATTTACTATGAGAAGGACGTCGACATCGCTAAGGCCAGTTACGTATGTGCCTTTCTTGACTGAACCACCAAACATGGTTTGCACCACGTTGCCCTTCTGTCTGAGGAACCCGCAGAGGCTTTCCAGACGCTGAGTGACAGTCCGTGTGTTCCTGCGGGCATACTGTGCGAGTAAAACCTCGCAGTACTCATTGAACCTATCGTCTGGCATGGATCATATCTCCGTCTACGCTTCTATCAGATCATCCAGGACAATAAGCGGCAAGTCTTGCACTCTGCGAAAGTCGGTATCGTTAGTGATGAATGCAGCGCAGCCAGCGCGCAGGGCAGTTGCGGCGTGGAGTGCGTCGGGTGTCGCCAAGCCCGTCGCAGCGCGGATATGGGCAGCGTCTTCCCAAGTTGCCAGGCTCGCAGGGATGAGATCCATCTCCGTAGCGGCAAGGATAGAGCGGAAAAGCATTTCAAGGCGGGCGTTGCCGTCTCGCAGGGGCCTGACAAGGGTTTCAAATGCAACGAGTTCGCTGCTTGCCAGACTGAACCGCCCGGCTTTGGCCTCTTCCCACATCGGAGCCAGCAGATCACTATACGGCTCAACATGTTCTACGCTGTAGATAATGACGTTGGCGTCGATGTAGACCAACCCGCCAGTGGGCAGTGTTAACGGCCCCATGATTCCTTCTCTTCTTTCAAGTAAGCTGCCACATCCGCCGCTGTCTTGAAAACCAGGCCACCCGGCGCTTCGTTCAAGATGTCGATGGCGGACCGTCGCGCTATAGGAGAGGCAGGAGTCACCACTACGTCCACATCCTCCCCTACGGAGAGGTTTTGATCGACAATCTCGACCTTCCCACCAGGCTGTACCGTCGTTCTGATGTGTAGTGCTTTTCGCATGGCACTGCCTCCTCTCACGATCTTGGTTTCTCGCTAGCTATGGAATTGCTAATCATTCCTCCCTTTTGACATCCAATTGTCTAGGCGAGTGCCCATCCTTCCCAGTCACCTGCTCAATTGCTCTCTGCAAATGGTTTTTGCGGAAACGTCTCATGCGATCATTCCCCTCTACCCATCCGATACTTGATATCATAGTTGATGATGAAATCTAATTCCTCATCCGTGAAGCCGTAGTGCTCCGCCAGCACCGCGTCTATTTTGTCTATGATGGGCTTGGAGGGTTTCTGATCGAACTCGTCGTAGACGACCTTGCCGGTGGCCCTGTAGCGGGTCTCCTTGCGGTGGCTATGGCGCTTGAAGTTCTCCATGAGTTCATTGGTTAGCTGGGACAACCGCCGCTTTGTGGTCCCTTGCATTCGTTCCAGACCGAGAGGAAAGTTCTCGATCTCTCTGAGATTCAGATGTCGGCAGTCGGATAGTAGGAGGAACCACCAATAGAACAGCGAACTGTTCAGTGCTGCTACTACCATCGCGGCGTCTCCGTCAGCAGCGAAACCCAGCTTCTTTATCTGCGTCGAAACCTGTTCACCATCGCGCTCGTTCCAGAAGTACGGAGCAAAGTCCATCGCCCGGACCCAGTATTGGGGTGCGTTGTGGAAGTAGACCGTCCCCTCTCCTGACGGCACAAGGCTGTTGCGAATCGGCCGTTGCTTCGCTATCCGCTTGAGTATTGCCGAGGCGGGGCTTGGCCCAATCTTGGGTACGGTACCCTTAGGTACGGCCAGAACTCTAGGCAAGGAGTCAAAGACTACAGTGTCGAACACGTCGGGACGAGATTCCGTATACCATCTTCTATAGGCCGTGGAGTAAGCGCTGTCGACACCAGTGGCCGACTTCGCCGATAGAATGATAGTCGCCCGAATATGTTCCAACCCATCAAACAGCTTGGCGGGGCGGTCATCGAAATGGGAGAGCCA
>JAAXHZ010000156.1 GCA_012270625.1 Dehalococcoidia bacterium
TCTGGATACGGTCGTTCCGCCAGTCGGCGACATACACTGAGTCGTCAGATCCGACTCCGACGCCCCATGGGAGATCGAACTGACCGTCGCCGGATCCCGGCTCTCCCCAAGACGTGACCAGCTCTCCCCCAGTCGACATCTTCTGAATGCGCCCGTTCTGCTGATCAGCGACGTAGAGGTTGTCCTGTGAGTCGATTGCGATGCCCGCCGGCCCATCAAACTGGCCGGGACCGGAGCCCGCTTCGCCCCACTGGCTAACGAACTGGCCATCTGCATCGTAGATGCATACGCGGTTGTTGTATTCGTCAGTTATGTAAAGTCGATCTTCACTGTCGAAAGCCATTGCCACGGGCCAGATGAATTGACCGTCGCCCTGCCCATACCCGTTGCCAAACTCGTACAGGTAGTCCTCGTCGAGGTTCAGCACTCCCACCCTTATGGCCGCAGCCCGGGCGGGATCGCAGCGATTCAGCACGTAGATACGGCCGTCAGGACGAAAGGCTATGTCGTAAGGATTGGCGAATCCACGACCGTTGTCGCCGTTGTTCACTATGCCTATCGTCTTCAGGTAATCGAAGCTGAGCGTGGCTGCGCTTTCCTGTGTGGTCACGTTTTTATCCCCATCTCCGTCAGCTTCTGAGCCGGACTGTCAACAATGAGCCGGCGCATACTTACACCGGCTCATTCTACCTGTCTATCGGTGCCCAAAGGCTTGGTTAAGCCAGTTGGTATTCCTTCGAAGACGCGATCAGCCGCATGACGTTGGCGACGGTTTCGACCGATTCCTCGGCTCCAAGATCTAGGTCACCAAACTGCGATGCGAATTCAACCATCGCCTCGCGAGTATTGTCTTCAACCTGTAGAGGCCCCATGAGGTCGAGGCAGCCGTCGACAACGTCAGCGGCAGACTGGGAAGCTCCTCCATCTCGAGCGAGTCTGTCGACAATCGCGCGGACTCCTGGATTGGAGGGGTTTCCGAGCTCCTTGGCAGCGAAGTTGACCCGCTCGACCAGGGAGCCGCTGTCAATCCACTCCACGCCCTCGTGCCAGCCTTCCACCGTGGGAGGCTGGAGAAGGCCCTGACCCATGAAGAATGCCTGGCTGGCGAGCTGATTCACTCCCAAAGTCGGCTGCCGGTAAGTGCCTGCCATCCTGACCGCGCCAACGATCGTCTCCACCGGAGCCTTGACGCGAGCGTATCGAGCGGCCTCACCCCTGAAGTACGCGGAGTTGAAGAGGGTCCTGAGCACCGCCCTGATTTCGTAATCGGACTCGAAGTACGACGCCATCATCTGCTCGATTGCGGCTTCTCCCTCCTCACCGACGTCATCGGCGGCGAAGAACTGGAACAGGCGGGTGCAGATGAATCGCGCGGTCGCGTCCTGCTTGCAGATGATGTCGACGATTTCGTTACCATCGAATTCGCCACGCTCGCCCAAGAATTCCTTCTCGCCGGTGTCGTGATCGTTCTCGCGGAACTCGAAGTGCCACGCGATACGGCTATACGGCCAGATCGAGTCCTTCATGGCGCGCATGGACATGTACTCAGCGTTCCTTAGCGTCCATCCGGTAAAGGCGCGAGACGCCTCCTTGATGTCGTCCTCTGTGTAGTTGCCAATGCCCATCGAGAACAGTTCCAGCAGCTCTCTGCCGTAGTTCTCATTGATAGCGCCGTCGTGGTTGTCGTTATTGTCCAGCCAGATAATCATGGCGGGGTCTTTGGACAGTTCGACCAGGATGTCGTTGAACCTGCCAAAGCCGACACGCCGGAACATATCTATCTGGTTCAGCAGCGCGCGCGCCTGATTCAGCTTGGCGTAGCCGGTGGCAAACAAGCTATGCCAGAACAGCGCCAGCTTCTCCTCCAGAGGCTGGTTGGTGGTAATCATCCGGTACATCCAGTTCGCGCCCGCGCCCGCCAGGTCGCGCAGCTCGGAGTGCTCGACGTGGTATCGGCGGATCAGGTCGTCCGGCAGAATCTGCCGGTCGCCGGACGGGTTCAGCAGGTCTTCGACGACGTTTTCATAGCCTCTGGCTACTTTGTCCTCGAGTTCCTCGCGTGTCGCGCCGAACCCGGCCCGTCGCATGAGATGGGCCATCAGCGCAATGTCTGCTGTGGTGGTCATCTGCGCTATCCTCCTGGAAATGAATTCGTTGGGGTTGCTGTTGCTAGGCGGGCAGGAAGTCGAACTGCTCGAATCTGCCGTTCACGATAGGCTCGGGGTCGATTTGGAACCACCTATCGAGCAGAGTAGCGTAAGTCATCCTGAAGTCGTTGTTGAAGTGCAGGTCACCCTCGAGCTGCATGTCTGGCGCGATTGACGGGTACTCGCCATACAGCCCGCCGATCACGTCGCCACCGATCACGAGTGCGCTTCCCCCGGATCCGTGGTCGGTCCCGGATCCGTTATCCTTGATGCGGCGTCCGAACTCCGAGAAGACCAGCACTGCGGCGTCGTTCTCACGTCCGTGCTCTCTGAGGTCGTCATAGAAATCGCCAATAGCGCCCGCAACCTCGTCCCACAGCTTGGCATGGCTGATAAGCTCACCTGAATGGGTGTCGAAGCTGCCGTGCTGAGTGTAGAAGATCCTGGTGCCCAGGTTGGCGAACATCACCTGCGCGACGCTCTTGAGGCTCTGAGCGATCGGGTTGGCAGCGTACTCGATCGAGGACTGGTACTGAGCCGGGGCGGTCCGAAGGATATCGGCGCCCTTCAGCGCGTCCGTCCCTGTCTGGCCAAGGAAGTCCATAACCGCATCTCTGCCCTGCGCTCCGCCATACATCTTCGAGAACGCTTCCAGAGCGTACTTTCGCATGAACTCGTCCTCGACGTCTGGGAACAGACCGTATGTCTCGAGGTTCCCTACCGACGCCACAGGCACTCCACGGACACCCAAGGCGCGTGGCAGTCCCCTGCCGAAGTTGACCGCAGTCAGGACATTGTCACCCTTGGGATCGAGTTCACGGGTAGCTCTGCCAAGCCATCCCTCTCGTCCAATGTCTTCCGGCATCGCAGTATGCCAGATGTCCATGGATCGGAAGTGGGACCTGTTCGGGTTCGGATAGCCGATGCCGTTGATGACCGCAACCTTTCCATCGTCCCACAGGCGCTTGATCGGCCCCATGCTAGGGTTGAACGCGAGGTCATCGCTAATAGGGTGTACATCGTCGCCGTTCAAGTGCACCGTCTGTCTGAAATCGTAGTAGAGACCGTCGTTGTAAGGCACGACGGTGTTAAGGGTGTCGTTTCCTCCGGAAAGCTGAACGACTACTAGTGCCTTATCGTGGTTGCCATTCTGCGAAACCATTGGAACGCTCCCTTTTTTGAACGATTCTAGAATCTGCTGAGTATATGCAAAGAATCTACTACTTCTTGTCCCCTAACGCAAGGGTTCGTAGTTGAAAAAGAGAGTTGCGCTTATGTAATTTTCTCGCTAAAAAGCGTCCCCCTCTGCATAGATTAGTCTAAACTCAGTTGTCGTAGTCGCGCGAAATTCGCACCGTGATCAGAGATCCGAGGAAACAGGCGAGGTCAACAATGGAAACTTCAGCGGCGGACTCGTGGAAACGCCGAGTCGAATCCCACCATGCGCAGTCTTTGAGGGTCATGGACGAGTCCTGGAGACAAGGAGATTTTTGGAAATCGTTCGCCCCCATGTTCAGGGCTGATCCTCACCGAACTGACGACGAGGCATTGAACGAGGTCGCCAGGCTTGTCAGCGCTGATTCAAGGGTGCTCGACGTCGGAGGCGGCGCCGGCAGATACGCGGTCGCCCTTGCGCTCCGGTGCCAGTCTGTGGCGGTAGTCGATCCTTCAGAGTCCATGCTGGAGCAGCTCCGTGAGGCATCCGCCGAAGCAGGACGGTCCAACGTCGAAGCAGTTCTGTCGGACTGGGAGACCGCGCAAGTCGAGGCAGCAGATGTTGTTCTGTGCTCCCACGTTGTCTATGGTGTCGCGGACATCAGACCGTTCATCGAGAAGCTGACCTCTCATGCCAAGTGTCGAGTAGTGATGCTGTCGTTCGTCGACTCTCCCCAGTCGAGCATTGCGCCGCTGTGGGAACCGGTGCATGGAGAGCGGCGCGTCAACTTGCCAGCCCTGCCGGAGCTGATGAACGTACTCTGGGAAATGGACATCTACCCCAGCGTGCGTATGCTGACTTCTACGAGAGCGCAGTCGTTCGAGTCAGTCGAAGCAGCGCTCGACGAATTGAGCGGCAGACTGTTTCTTGGTGACAATACCCGTGCTCGTACCAGACTGGAGTCAGTGATCGAGGACTTCCTGGAGGGGCATGACGACGGCTTTCGTATCGTCGGCGCCAGACCGACAAGGCAGGGAGTGATCTGGTGGGACTTGTGAATCCAATCATATGTAAGCTGCCGGGATCTCAGTAATGTCTGGCAGGCCCAACTGGTACTCAGACCATCCACCTGCCTGCACGTGCGCAATGTGCCAGGGCGGTGGAAGACGACGCAGAAGGCGCAGAAGTGGGCAGTCCTCGACACACCACGACCGTCGCACCAGACAACAGCGGCCTAGCGGGCAGCGTGGAGGCACGCCGCCCGAATCACATCAGGCCCCCTCACGCAGGGATCGGAGAGGGCGAGGCGGATGTGCGCTCGTGTGGCTGGCGATGTTCAGCGCTCTCATCGGTGGTGCGATAGTGGTGCTGGCAAATCAGGATATGCGGACCGAAATCACCAGTTTGGTGAGCAGTCAGTTTTCTACACCCACACCTGTCCCGGCCGTCATACTCGCAGCAGATACTCCGACACCCACAGCGATTCTGACGCTACCTGCTCCAACTCCCATCCCCCTGATACCAGCGTCCACACCCACCCCAGAACATACCCCTTCCCCCACAGCTGAGCCAACAGCAACGGCAACTCCCAGCCCAACGCCCTCGCCAAGCAAGTACGCCATCGACGACGTGGACGTGAAGCTCGTGACTAACGCTGGTGGGATCACAATCGCTGACTTGTCTGTAGCGGTCAGGAACGTCACGGCGGGGGACGGTCATCCTCCCATTCAGCTTCTCATGTCAATAGATGGAGGTGAAGCCGAGTTGGTCACCATCATTTCTGGTCTCACGGCAGGCGAAGCTGAGTTATTCGTCTTCTCAAGAGAGTTCTCTCCCGGAAGATACACGCTAACTCTGACAGCCGGAGACGCACTCTCAGAAGTGTCGATAGACGTAGCTCCGGCAACTGTCGCACTCGTTGTTCCAACTTCCACGCCAACCGAGACCCTAACTCCGGAGCCGACTGAGACACCCGTGTCGACTGCGACGCTCATGCCGGCTCCAATCGCGACACGAACGCCGGTTCCAAGTGTGAGAGTTCCGAATCTGATGTCGACACCATGGCCAACGCCGACGCCGTGGCCATCATGGACGCCTACTCCTACGTTGACGCCAACAGGTACACCTGTAGCCGATCCGAGTCGTCGTCATCTCGAAGAGAAGCGGTACATGCTGCAACTCATCAACATTGAGCGCACAAACGCCGGTCTTCATCCTGTGATTCTGGGAGACAATGTAGCGGCTCAACTGCACGCTGAGGAGTCACTATCGGGATGTTTTTCTTCTCATTGGGGCCTCGATGGACTGAAACCGTACATGAGATATAGCCTGGCGGGAGGGTACCAATCGAACGGTGAGAATGGGAGCGGCAGTGACTACTGCGTCACGGTGTCAGACGGCTACCGCGCGATCCGAGACATTCGACAGGAAATTCGCGAAGCCATGGAAGGCTGGATGGAAAGCCCAGGCCACCGTAGTAACATACTCCGACCAAAACACAGAAAGGTAAACGTTGGGATTGCGTGGGACCGATACAACTTCGTGGCGTACCAGCATTTCGAGGGTGACTACGTTGGGTATGACCAAGTGCCCCTCATTCAGGATGGGATTCTGACTATGACGGGAACCCTCAAGAACGGTGCTGGATTCGCAGAGAAAAGGGATCTTGGAGTTCAGATCTACTATGATCCTCCACCACATAAACTCACACGTGGACAGGTATCACGGACATACTGTTCTGACAGTGGCCTCAACATAGCCTCTCTTAGAGAGCCGCTGCCAGCAGGCTGGTCGTGGAATGAGGACACGTTCACAGTAGAAGCTAGCCATTGCCCTGATCCATACGACGTCCCGGCAGATGCTCCCGCTCCCAGGTCACTCGATGAAGCGCACGAGTTCTGGCAGGTAGCTTACAATGCCAGCCAATTACGATCCTCGACAACGAGCATAGCACCGTGGATAACCGCTACTGAGTGGGATGTCGACAGCGACAGCTTCTCGGTGGTGGCTGATCTCAATGATCTCGTCAAGGTACATGGCGACGGGGTGTATTCAGTGATGATATGGGCAGTCATATCTGGAGAACGCACTGTTGTCTCTCAATACTCGATCTTCCACGGCGTTACACCGCCGGATACTTATTCGGTCGGCGCTGGTGGTGGATAGAGTTAGGGGGCCGTGTCCCTACAGACCCTCGGCATGCGCTGAGTGGAACGTATCCACTCCGGCCCGGAAGCCTCCGTCTCCGTCTTGAACGATCGCAACAGGACTTGCAAAGCTGGCGAATCCACCCTGGACGTGGTTGTCGCCTATGACGTAGATCCGGTGTCCCCTCGCCTCCAGACCGGCGACTACGGCGGCGGGCATTCTCGGATCGACACTGGTGACCGGAAGCGAGCAGTCCACTCGGGGCGAGTCGATCGCCTCCTGCGGCCCCAGGCCAAAGTCCACAACCTTGGAGATCAGCTGGGTCACGCAGTTCGTAATGCGCCGTCCCCCTGACGCTCCAACTGCCAATCGAACGCCATCCTGACCAAGTACGAGCGCGGGTGTCATGTTGTTCAGCGGGTACTTTCCCGGCATGATCGAGTTGACGCGACCGGGAACCGGATCGAACCACATCATGCCATTGTTCATAACCACGCCTGTACTCTTAGGCACGAAACCCGAGCCGAACCCAGCCATGAGCGTATTTGTTAGCGAGACAGCGTTGCCGTCGGCGTCCATCGCGCAGAGATGTGTGGTCCCAGAATCCAACGCCGGGGCGCTTGCCTCCATCCTGTCACCGGGAGCGCCGTCGTCGAACGCCCACGGGTCTCCTGCTTTGACATTGCCCAGGTGATTCGAGTCTATGAGTCCACGGCGCAGCTCTGTGTAGCCGTCTGACACCAGACCCTTCCATGGGGCACTGACGAACGCCGGGTCAGCCATATAAGTAAACCGATCCGCGTATGCCAGTCGGGCGCCGTATATGTAAGCGTGGAGCGCGTCGACGGAGTTGTGGCCCATAGACCCGACGTCGAACCCATCCAGGAGCCGCAGGGTCATCGCGGATGTGGTTCCGGCGCATGCAAAGGGAGGCACCCTCACCATGTGACCTCGGTATCCAAACTCAAGTCCAGAATCCCAGACAAATGGGCGATATTCGGCGAGGTCTCTCTCTGAGACAATTCCGCCGTTTGCCTGAATGTCAGACGTGATCGCATGAGCGACGTCTCCGGAGTAGAAGGCAGAGGGACCTTCCCTGCCGATCACATCGAGAACATCGGCGAGATCCGGCTGTCGAAGGAGTGCGGGACTGGTCAGGTCGCCGGTCGGCAGCTTCCCGCCCGGCATGAAAACACTGCGGAGCTCATCGAAGTCGAGTAGTCGTGACGCCATGAGTCCCAGAGCGTACATATTGTGCCATCCCGGTGAGTGACCATCCCTGGCCAGGGCGACGGCTGGGGCAATCACCTCTTTGAACGGCAGTTTGCCCAGAAGTCTGTGGGCTTCGCACAGGCCAGCCACGGCTCCGGGCACGGCGATTGACCGAGGCCCGTCCAGGTTCTCGTCGTTGACCACACCTGCCCAGCCAAAATTTCCGACAGCAGCCTCCCCAGACAGCTCGTACATGTCTGGGCGGGCTCCCAGCGGCCCCTTCATCGGGAATCCGACTACTCCTCCCCTGTCGCCCACCTGGTAAACCAGGTATCCGCCTCCGCCTATCCCGCTCGACATCGGCTCGACCACCCCTACTGCAAAACACGCCGCGACCGCTGCATCAACGGCGTTGCCCCCCATTTCGAGCATCTGAACTCCTGCGCGCGTGGCGTGGACGTCTTTAGTCGCAACCATGCCTCGTTGCGCGCGCGCCTCGGTCTTGCTGATAGTCGTAAGAGTGGGAGTGGCGGTCGTCATTAGCTAATCCTCTCGAAAGGCTTTGGGTTCGGTTGATTCTATGGGAAGATGCTCGCCAAGGCCGGGCGCTTCCGACTCGCCAGTCAGAACTGTAGCAGACGATCCCTCGAGGTCATCGCCAATCGGCTCGAATCTGCCGCCCAAGCATTTAGCAAGAAACGCTTCGGCGATTGGACCACAATCGCGACTAACCATCGGGAAGTTGCGCTCGGAATTGCCGAACAGAACCCTTCTGGGAATCAGGTCCGGTGCGACGTGGCTGTTCAACTTGGATGCCTCTTAGGGCTCATGCTCTAGGCTTTTCCGATAAAGACACAGTCGGACGAATCGAAACGTCTGTCACCGTACTGTCGGGCACATCAGCAAATTGGTGAAGATAGACATCAAAAAGGGATTGACACATTACTTGACAGGGGCTAGATTGGGATTGACGTCCCAATGGACCGAACCGAATGCGCGAGGCTATTCTGAGTGAGGCGGCCCACCCGCCGAATTCGGGGGAGCGTAGCGCAGATAGGCCAAGCCTGTTGGGGCGTCTTCTTTTGGCTCAACTACCCACGGGCCTCAGCACGCCGATAAATGGCAGATTTCGGTAAGACTCCATGTAATCGAGTCCATAGCCGACGAGGAACTCGTCCGGAGCCTCAAAGCCCACGTACTTGATATCCACGTCGGCGATTCTGCGGGCACGCTTGTCGAGCAACGCACAGACCTCCACACTTGCCGGGCGGCGAGACCGCAGCTGCGAGATCAGCCAGTTCAATGTCATGCCGGTATCCACGATGTCCTCGATCAGAATGACATCCGAACGGTCAATATCGATATCGAGCTCCTTCGTAATTCGGATGTCCGGGCCATGCTCTCCCGAATAGTGCGAGATTGACATGAAGTCCATCTTCGCCGGCAGCGAGATATGGCGCATAATGTCGGCCATGAAACACACCATGCCGCGCTGGACACCAATCAGAATGGGCCGCCGACCCGCATAGTCCCGTGAGATCGTCCGGCCCAGCTCCTGAACCCTCTGCTGAATCTGCCTCTCGGTGTACAGGACGCGGGATATTCCAGGGAGGTCAGTATCAACGAGTGGGCCGAATCCGAACTTGGCCAGCAGCCTGTGGAAGTCTCTGCGGTAGAGTAGCTTGACATTTATATCGGGGTATAGCTCGCGGAGGTGCCTGATCTTGCGGTTCTTCTGGGTGACCAGCGATTGCTTCATCGTGGTCAATTCGAGGTAGAGGTCAAGATCAGGCAGGTAGAAGTCGGGAGTCATCATCTCTGTGGCGCGGTCCCCGTCCCACTGGAGTGGGAACGAGAGCGGCTCGTAGTCCCAGCGGAGTCCGTAGAAGTCCAGAATCCTAGCGAACTCCTGTTCACTTGGATGCGCGAATCTCGATCCAGCCCCGTCAACTACGTTCCGAACAGGGGTGAACCTGGACGTTTCGACATCGACCAACCGATACCTCCACATCTACTTAGCCGAATCAGGTGTGCCACCGCAAGTTTAGCACATACGCACTAGATACGGAATCCTGTGTCGGTTTGACCGACATGCCAACGCTTCATATAATCGCCTCACATCTTCTCGGAAAGGCGCGAAATGGCAAGTGCGCAGCTTAGTTCAGAACGAATCGAGTTCGACTCTTGGAACCAAGTCGTAGAAGGATTCATGGAGAGGGGGTGGACGGATGGACTTCCGATTATCCCGCCGACACCTGAGCTCGTTTCAGCATGTCTGGACGCTGGGGGGCGCAGCCCGTCCGATATCCTCGGCACAGAGCCCACCAAGGGTCGGGTTATCACAGCGGAAAAGGTGGCGGTCAACGCTGTTATGGCGGGATGCAGGCCCGAGTACTTCGGTATCGTCGCCGCAGCCGTAGAAGCCATGTGTGAACCACAGTTCAACCTGCACGCCATCACGGCAAGCACTCAGGGAGCGGCGGTGCTTGCCATAGTCAACGGGCCGATCGTCAATGAGATCGGACTGAACTCGGGAGTCAGCGTCTTTGGGCCAGGACATCGGGCGAACGCCACGATCGGACGCGCGATCCGCCTGGTCGTCATAAACGCCACAGGCTCTCAGGCGGGAGAGATAGACAAGGCTACGCTGGGGCATCCGGGCAAGTACACGTGGTGCATGGCTGAGGCCGAGGACATCTCGCCCTGGGAGCCGTTCCAGACCGACAGGGGATTCTCTGAGAATCAGAGCGCTATCTCCCTGTTTGCCGCTCTCTCTCCTATCCAGGTTGATAACCACGCATTTCAGCGGCCAGAGGATATCCTGGTCTCGTTCCGCGAAGCGATGTTCGCTGGCGGAGGTGGCTGGAACCAGGGGGAAATCGTTGTGGTGCTCTGTCCCGAGCATGTCGGCAACCTCGAACGCGCGGGATGGAGCAAGCAGCGGATCCGCAGATTCCTGCACGAGTCGGCCCAGCGTCCTATTGATGAGTGGCGCTCCGCCGGGCGATTCATTAGAGACTCTGTTGGTACACCAGAGGAGCATCTTCACTCGGTTACAAGCGCGGATGGCATCTCAATCGTCGTCGCTGGTGGGAGGGCCGGCGCATTTTCCTGTGTGATCCCGCTGTGGAGCGGAGGAACGGGGTCGAGATCGGTGACAAAGTTAATCTAGCAAAGGGAAGGATGAAGCTAATGACCAGTTCTGCAGGACTTGTAGTTTTGGACCCGACCGTGACGCCGCTGCCCGTGGACGGTGTCATCGCGGATCGCCCAACGACGTTGGACGGCCTGACGATTGGGCTGCTGGCTAACGGTAAACTGAATTCAGAGGAGATGCTCACCGCGATTCACGACATACTGGCCGACAGGTTCGAGTTCGGCAGCGTCATGGAGCGCAACAAGCACAACGCATCGCGCCCCTGCCCTGAGGACATCATCGATGAGCTCGTCGATGAGTGTGATGTGGTCGTAACATCGTCGGGCGATTGAGGGTCCTGCTCATCGTGCAGTGTGCACGACGGACTGACCCTGGAACAGCGCGGCGTTCCCACCGCGGTAATATGCACGGAGCCCTTCGTCACTAGCGCGGACGCGATGGCGGCGCTGGGTGGGGTTCCTGACTATCCTTACGTGGTAGTCCCCCATCCTCTTGGGAGCAGGACCATGGAACAGCTCAGGGATCTCGCAGCAGAGGCTGCACCTGATGTGCTGTCCATACTCCTGGCCCAAAAGTAGCCTCAGCGCGTAGGCAGCCTTACGTACCAAGAGCCTGAGGAAGACTGACCGCGACCGCACTCGTACTAGAGTGCGGTCGCGGTGTCTTATTCCGCTTTTTGGACTTGGCGGGAGCGAGAGGGAGTCGAACCCACCGCGCCAACCGCTGGGTTGCCGCCGGACGGTTTTGAAGACCGCGAGAGCCACCAGGCCCTATCCGCTCCCTAGATTACTGTGTCGCGCCGGGCTGGCTGTGGACGCTTCGCCGGGCCAATTGTCAGAGATTAGGAAATCGCCTCGTCCACACGCTTTTTCAGCATGGACTTCGGTACCGCGCCGACCACCTGGTCAACAGCCTTACCCTCATTGAAGATGAGAAGAGAAGGAATTCCGCGAATGCCGAACTGCATTGGGGTCTTGGGGTTGGAATCGACGTCGAGCTTGGTGAACTTCACCTTCCCAGCGTACTCGCCTGCCAGTTCCTCGACGATTGGCGCAATCATCTTGCAAGGACCGCACCACTCCGCCCAGAAGTCCACGACGACCGGTACGTCAGCGTTGACGACCTCGTCTTGGAATGTGGCGTCGGTGATCTCTACTGCGTTTGCCATTTGGTTCTCCATTCAGGCTATTCATAAACGGACGTTCATACCTAGACATTATATTAGATGTCTAGTCTCTACGACAGGCTAAAGTTGGACGCTGACACAGAAGATAGAACGTCCGACTCGATAGGGGCTGAACCAGGAGGCGTCGAGCAGTCTAGCGTCTGGTGTACTCCACGAAGTCGGCTACGACTTCATCGACCTCGTCCCACCACAGCGTTCCGAGAGTAAGTCCCTTGGGAACGTCAAAGATGACCCAGCCCTGAACCTGATAGTTGCGGTCGAGCTGTATATCGCCCCATAGCAGAGGAGCGAACTTGTCCTCATCGACGTCGGGCACATCGACAGTCCCGTATCGCTCGAATGGGTCGAGCGCTCCAATCCGCTCACCTCGACGATCTCCCAGCCTTGCAGCCTCAGGATCCACCAGCAGGGGCATAACCGTGCTCGTCCTGTTGACCACAGTGACGAGCACTGCCGCGAGTTGTCGGTTGGAGGCACGTGGTCTGAGCACACGATGCTCCCCGGTCCCAGCAGAGTACGATACCTTTTCAAGCACGACGGGACGCTCGGCGTGAATCTCGATGCTGCGGCCCCTGACAGCCACGATATCAGGATCACTGGAACATGCCGTGGCCAGCAGGACGGCTATCAGGGACAGTGCAAAGACAGAAGCAGGCAGTTTGAAGAATCTCAATTTGGATGATGAAGCTGGCTTCGTGTGGCTGAGATGTTTTTGATGGGACAATGTTACATACCGCGTTGCTCGCTAGACACTCGAAAGGGAGGGCATGGCCCTGAGCCTCCCTACCAAGTCTGTCAGCGTCTCTATCATATACTCCACGTCTTCAGCGGTAGTTTCCCTTCCAATAGTGATACGCAGGCTTCCCTGCGCCAGATCCGCTGGAAGTCCAATCGCCGTCAGCACGTGGGATGGCTCTAAACTCGCAGACGAGCAGGCCGAACCGCTGGATGCACATATGCCTGCGAAGTCCAATCCGAGCAGGATCGGCTCTCCTTCGACGCTCTCGAACGAGATATTTACGTTGTTCGGAAGCCTGCGAACCGGATGGCCGTTCAGCTTCGCGTCCGGAATACGTTCATGGATGCTGCTAATGATCTTGTCGCGCAGGCTGGCAAGTTGCGGAGCGGTCCCGGATCTTTCGGCTTCGGCCAGCCGCATTGCTTCCGCCAATCCCACTATCGATGGCACATTCTCGGTCCCGGACCGCTTTTCACGCTCTTGGCCACCTCCCAGAATCAGAGGCTCGAACGGCGTCCCTCGCTTGATGTACAGCGCGCCCACTCCCTTGGGACCGTGCAGCTTGTGTCCAGAGAGACTGAGAAGATCGACTCCCAGGTCTCGGACATTCACGTCGATCGCGCCCACGGCCTGGACCGCGTCGGTGTGGACGTAGATCTTACGCCCTACCCTGCGCGCTTCCTGGTCCACGGCAGCCGAGATCTCAGCGATCGGTTGGATGGTCCCGATTTCGTTATTCGCGAGCATAACGCTCACGAGGGTAGTACGCTCTGTCACGGCTCTGACCACGTCTTCAGGATCGACTAGACCGAATTCGTCAACGGGGAGGTACGTGACGTCGAAGCCGAACTGTTCCAATTGGTGACAGGCGTGAAGCACCGCATGGTGTTCAATGCTGGAGGTGATAACGTGGTTGCCAATGTTCCGAAGGGCGGTAGCGACCCCCTTGATCGCTGCGTTGTCCGACTCGGTGCCGCCTGACGTAAAGACGACCTCACTCGTCCGGCATCCAAGTACTCTGGCAACTGTTCTCCGAGCCTGATCGACAGCTCCCCTGCTCTGCTGCGCCATTTCGTAGATGCTCGATGGATTGCCAAAGTTCTCCGAAAAATAGGGCAGCATCGCCCCCACCACTTCCGGGCGAACCGGAGTAGTGGCGGCGTGGTCCATGTAGATCAGCTTGTCCATAGCAACCATCGAGGGCATCCTTCAGTTATAGCCTGCAAAGGCCCACAACAAGGCGATCCAATTGTAGCGTACCTCGCCTCATCCCGACAGAGCGTACCCCATGACCTTGTATGCCAGCCTGGCCGCCGTCGCCGAACACGCGACCGGTCCCTCCTCTGGACTGAGCTCTACTATGTCGAAACCCACTATCCGGGAGTTGCGAGACACCGCTCGAATCAATCGGATCAGCTCCCACCAGTTCATGCCCCCAGGCTCTGGGGTTCCTACGGCGGACATGATAGAAGGATCTATGACGTCCAAGTCAATCGAAATATAGACGTGCGAAGACAGCTGACGGCAAATGGCCTCATACAACTTATGCGGCGAATCATCCGGCGGCCAGAAACTCACCAACACTCCCGGAGCGCTATGCGCGAACTCGAACTCCTCATGGCTGATCGATCTGACCCCAACCTCCACGATCGGACAGATCTCGGAAATCCTGCGCGCAACCGATGCATGCCCCCATCTCGTGCCCATGTATGAGTCCCTAAGATCGGCGTGAGCGTCCAGGTAAAGTACGGACAGATCACCGTAAGCCCTGACACATGCTCTTACGGACCCCAGAGCTATGGTGTGCTCGCCTCCGAGCAGCACGGGAGTCTTATCACTCGCGAGCGTGTCGGCAACTACTTCATAAACCTGATCTACGACGCGAGCCGGACCGGAAGCATCTGGAGTAATTTCCGGCAACGTGTATATTCCAGACGAAGACGGATCACATCCCAGCTCTACGTCAAAGTCCTCAAGATGACGTGACGCATCGATGATCGCGGCCGGGCCGTACCTCGATCCCGTGCGGAACGAAGTCGTTCCGTCGTAAGGAACGGGGATCACAACGAATCGCGCAGACTCGTAAACATGCTCCTCAGGCGGAGTGTCGAGGAAGGTCTGCCAGGCGTAAGGCGCCAACCTGGAACTCAACTGGACCCCTGCAACGATTGGATACCGAGCCGTTCCTGTACCATGCCCGCGTACGCCTCGCCCGTGTCGAGGTATTCGAGTCCTCTTTCGAGCACTCGGCTCTCGGTCCGATCCAGCCCGAACCACTTTTTTACGATGCCGAGCGACTCTTCGGGATCGAACTCACGACAAGAGAAAATGTCCACATTCAGGTACGACCGTTCCGGAAACGTGTGTACCGTGATGTGGCTTTCGGCTATCAGCACGAAGCCGGAAACTCCCCAGTCTTCGGCCTTGCGACTCCGGTACGTATAGACTTGGGGAGGCGCGATCCGGGTCATCCCGATGCGATCGGGGAACCAATCGAGGAAGTCATGGACAAGGTCCACGTCTGTCAGCGACGATGGGTCTGCCTGGTATCCGTCGATCACTAAGTGCAAGGCAGATGTCTCCAGTAGGTAGCCTTCGATCGTGTCGGTCCCGATGGGATCACGCGCCGGTTCGGGGAACTAGCTTAGCACTCGACGGGAATTCCGGACAACCTGCCTTGAAAGAATTGAAGTGCTTGAATTAGAATCCCTTTGGTTTTTTGCAGGCGTCCATATGTAAATCTCAAGCAAGTGGACTTTCGTAATTACCATGGAAAGCAGAGGCGTCCAGCCCGAGAGCGAAGGCCCAGCAGGTCTAGAGCCGTATGATCGAAGTCAATAACGTAACCAAATACTTCGGGAACTTCCCAGCGATCACTGACATCAGTTTCAGAGTTGAGCCTGGTGAAATCGTGGGATTCCTAGGGCCTAACGGCGCTGGGAAATCGACCACCATGAAAGTGATCACAGGGTTCCTGCCACCCACCGAAGGCAGCGCCAACGTCGCAGGGTACGACATCGTCACAGAGTCTCTGGACGCCCGCCGTCACATCGGTTATCTCCCTGAGACGGTCCCTCTGTACACAGAGATGAACGTGCGCGAGTACCTCGACTACATGGGCAAGATCAGGGGGATGGACTCGACAAGAATCAGAACGCGCATAGATGACGTAGTAGAGATATGCCATCTGGAAGACTACTACACCTCTATCATCGGAAAATTGTCCAAGGGGTTCCGGCAGCGCGTTGGAATTGCGCAGGCGATCATCCACGAACCGGACGTGCTGGTGCTGGACGAGCCGACAATCGGTATTGACCCGATCCAGGTAGTCGAAACCCGTCAGCTCATCAAGGACCTCGGAGGCGATCACACCCTGATCGTCAGCACCCACATACTTCCCGAGGTAAGCCAGATCTGCGAACGAGTTATCGTAATTCACGAAGGGCAGATCGTGGCCATAGACGAGCCGGACAATCTCGCGCGCAGGCTCCTGGGACGTGAGAGGGTCGATTTGCAGGTAAAAGGTCCACAGCAGGAAGTGCTCGGTGTCCTGGCGGATGTGCCAGGTGTACAGACCGCAAACCGAGTGAACATCCAGCGCGGAGAGATTCCCCATTACCGCGTGGAGTCGGAGTCGGGCGTAGAGATCAGGGCGACGCTTGCACAAAAGGTTGTGGAGTCGGGATGGGAGCTGCACCGACTGGAGGGGGTCACCATGTCACTCGAGGAGATATTCTTGAGGCTCACAACTGAAGAAGAGGCCGTCATGAACGGCGACGCGGAGTCGGCCGCTTGAACACATTCAACATAGCTTGGAAAGAGACGAAGCTGTACTTCGGCACACCTGCCGCCTACATAGTAGGCGCGATGTTTCTCGGTCTGACCGGAGTCTTCTTCGTCGCCGACGTTACAGCACCGTTCGCCGAGGCAGGCGTCCGAGGCATAGTTGACTGGGCGAGCTTCTTTATAATCTTCTTGGCTCCCCTGCTGACCATGAGACTGCTGGCCGAAGAGCAGAAGCTCGGCACCCTAGAATTGCTGCTGACGTCTCCAGTCCGCGACTGGGAGGTCGTACTAGGCAAGTACATCGCCAGCTTCCTGATTTTGGTCGCCATACTCGCTGTGACGCTCTACTACGTGGTGCTGCTGTACTCGTTCGGCGACCCGGACACAGGGCCGGTGCTGAGCGGATACTTGGGACTGCTGCTGTACGGCGCTGCGGCGCTGGCGATTGGATTGCTCGGATCATCCCTGTCCAGCAACCAGATAGTTGCCGCGGTCGTAGGAATTGCGATCCTCTTGATGCTCTCTTTCGTCAACCTGATTGCGGACATCGTGACCGGTGTTGCCAGTGAGGTGTTCAACGGCATGTCGATGAATGAGCACATCGTTGACTTCAGCCGCGGTGTGATCGACACATCGAGCCTGGTGTTCTTTCTTTCGCTGACCGCCATTTTTCTGTTCCTCACCATCAGATCCCTCGAGACCCGCAGGTGGAGATAGTTGACTAGACAGCAGGATCGTCGTCAATCAATCAGCCTCGACCTGTTGGACACTTTCAAGTCCACGGGCTTCTGGAGCGCAATCGGCGCTATCGTCGGAGTCATAGCCACAATCGCCGGCGTGGTGCTGTTCCTGACCATTGACGAGCTCAGGAACTTCTCGATCTCGGTCCTCATCATCGGGCTCGTGTTGCTGTTCATCGCGCTCGTACTGTCGCCCAGGGCAGTTGCGATATTCATGGCAGGACGCCAGGGCCGCTACGGCGCCAATGTAGCAATAATGACGGTCGCGTTCTTCGTCATCTTGGTTCTGATCAACTTCCTGCTGTTCCGCAGCCCGAACAGGCTGGACGTCACGGCGACTCGCATCTTCAGCCCCGCCCAGCAGACCCTCCAAGTGCTCGATTCGCTGGAAGGGCCACTGCGGGCAAACGCCTTCTTCTCACCAACGGACAGGGACTACGTCATAACGAGGCAGCAGACGGAAGACCTGCTGAATGAGTTTGCCCGACGCAGCGGCAACTTCACATATCGCTTCATCGATCCGGAGCTGAACCGGAGCACCGCGGTCAAGTATGACGTTACCGAATTTCCTGTCGTCGTGTTCGAAGACATAGATACCGGAGTGTACCAGGGGGTCTTCAACTTCACTCAGCAGGACTTTGTTACGGCTATACTGGTGGTCACCAACGTCGATCAGAAGCGCGTTTACCACCTGACCGGACATGGAGAGGCGTCTATCACCCGGTCAATTACGGGAGAGACCGACGACGAGGGATTCGACTTCGCCATCCAGGGAATGCAGCGTGACAACTACAGGGTCTTCCCGCTGAATCTCAAGCAGGATGGTTCGATCCCAGAGGATGCTGCGGTTCTGGTAATTCCAGGCCCCAGGCAGGACCTGGGCGAAGACGAAATGCAGGCAGTATCTGACTACCTCGCAGGAGGCGGCAAGCTCATTGTACTGCTCGATCCGGACGCGCCCGATACCTACCGTCAGCTATTGGCGGTCTGGGGTCTTGGGGTCGGGAGCGATCGAATCGCTGACCTTATCAGCAATGTCGCCGGAGAGGCCACCTCTCCAATGATACAGCGCTCCAACGCGCAGTTTGGCACTAGCGGCTTGACAGGCGTGCCGATTGCCGATCATCTCAACAACGTCTTCTTTACCGACGCCACGGCCGTGCTCCCGGTCATTCCGCTGGAAGACCTACCGGCGTTCATGTCATACACCGGATTGGCGAAAACCACTCCCGCGAGCTGGATGGAATCACACGATGAAGAGACCGCGTACACTCCCTTGGAAGACGTCCAGGGGCCTCTGGACGTAGCGTCCGTCATGCAGGCAGGCGCATCGCTGACCGGTCAGATCGTACCCGGCGAGGACAACCTGACCAAGATCATCGTGATCGGCGACTCGGACTTCGCGCGCAACAAGTTCTTCTTTCAGAGCGACAACGCCAGCCTGCTGCTGAATTCGGTCAACTGGCTGGCGGAAGACTACGAATTGATCACTATTCGCGAGCCGGCGATTCCTATCCGCGTGCTGGTGCTGAACCAGAGGGAACGTGACTTTATCAAGTGGACCGGCTGGTTCCTGCCACCCATCCTGATGATTATTATTGCGGTGGTCGTCTGGTGGCGTCGGCGGTAAGGCATACGATCTCATGAACTGGAAGTTCACTGTTGGCCTCATACTGATCGCCCTGCTGATGCTGCTGTTCGTCGGAGCGGCGGCGGGAGCGCTGGGAGACACGGCCTTTGGCGCGGTCGCGAAGTACACTCCGTTCGCTACCGTGGAAGAGCGGGAACCAAAGTCCCCCTGGTTCTATCAGGTCAGCTTCGACGACATCATCAGTATCGAAGTGAACGCCGGCGACAATACAGAGCGTTTCTTCAAGAATGAAAAGGACGCCTGGGTGTTCGAGCGCCTCGACGGCATCCCGCCTTCGCATACCAGATGGGGAGGCATCGTTCTTCTGGTCAGCGGCCCGCAGACACGGCGTGATCTGACTGGGGAACCGTCGGGTTTCCAGTCAGATTTCTCCACGGTACGAGCGACCATTGAAAACCCTGCCGAATACGGTCTGGACGCCCCTACCCTGGTCGTGAAGCTTGGTCTCACTGCTGACCGGGAGCTGGAGTTCCGACTCGGCGACAAGACAACCGATGGCAATCACCACTACGGTGAGGTGATCGGATTCGACGAGCTCTTCCTGATAGCAGACATCTGGGGAGATGTACTCGCCCGGCTGGCGAACGAGCCACCGCTGCCGAAGTGGTGGGTGTATAGAGATCCGGAGACCATCACTGAAGTCAACATCTATGTGGGCGAGCCTGGCGAGCCGGAAGGCCCATTCCTTCGCTTTCAGCATGAGGAAGGCGAGTGGTTCGCGCGGCACTTCGATACCGACGAGGAGAATCGACCCGTGGACTCGGAGAAGTGGGCGGAGTATCTGCCGCTCCTCGGAGGACCGCGCGACTTCCTGGTGGAGGAGTACAGGGTCAGGAGCCGCGACTTCCTGGACTGGGGCATGGAGTTCAAAGGCCCTGAAGAGCCATACGAAGGAAGATCGATCGAAATCCGATTCTCAGGCGAGACCGAGCGCGGCACCCGGTTCATCGACGGCATACTGTTCGCCTTCGGCAACCGTACCGAAGATGGGATGCACTACTATGCCACACCCGTCTCAGACCTCGCGGCCACGCCGCTCATCAAGATCAGCGCTGATTGGGCCGACGCGCTGTTCGACCTCGTAGAAAACGTGCCGTACGCAGATCCGGAAGAGGGATCATCAGGCTCGGGCTAGTCCTCTCTGCCAATTTCGCGCCCGATCCAACCTCGCATAGGCCGCGTCGGATTGTCCCTCTCGCCGCACAGGGATATACTTGCGCTCGACTCCCCGATCGACTCTCACCGTTGAACACGACGGGGCACAGCGCACACTCCCGGCAGGATCATCAACATGAACGCTGAGATCATATCCATCGGGACCGAACTCCTGATGGGAGAGACCATCGATACCAACTCGTCATACATCGGCGAGCAGTTGGCCAGAATCGGGATCGACCTCACTTGGGCCACGAAGGTTGGAGACCATCCCGACAGGCTCCAGGAGGCTATTAGTCGCGCTTGGAGCCGCTCGGACGTCACGATCACCACAGGAGGTCTGGGGCCAACATCCGACGACCTTACGCGAGAATCGATCGCGGCGGTGATGGGCGAACAGATGGAAGTTCAGGACGACCTGCTGGCGCATCTCAGATCGCAGTTCGAGAGCCGCGGCATTAAGATGCCTGAGACCAACGTCAAGCAGGCCACTCTGATCCCGTCCGCGCGGGTGATCCCCAATCCGATGGGCACTGCTCCCGGCTGGTGGGTAGAGATGGATGGTCGTGTCATCGCGGCGCTGCCCGGACCTCCCAGAGAGATCACCGGAATGTGGGAGTCCGATGTCGGTCCCAAGCTCAGCGCCCTGAATCCTGGCATCGTTATCGTCACTCGAACCCTGAAGACGTTCGGGATAACCGAAGGCGGGCTGGACGAGATGCTCTCTCCCCTGTTCGAGAGCGAGAACCCGTCGCTCGGGATCTACTCCAAGCAGGACGGCATACACCTGAGAGCGATCGCGCGAGCTGGCTCGGAAGAGGAGGCGCGTCTCCTGATAGAGCCGATGGAGGCGGAGATCAGACGGACCGCTGGACATGCCATCTGGGGTGAGGACGACGACACCGCGGTTACAGCCGCGCTCAGAGCGCTTGCGGACCGACGTCTCTCTCTTGCTATCGTGGAGGGCTTCACCGGCGGACTGCTGTCGAGCACACTTCTAGAGTCCCCTCTGTCCAGGGATACCCTCATAGGGAGCGTTGTGCTCGCGGCAAATGGGTCAGGAGCCAAGTTGTTCGCCCAAGTGGCCGGCTCAGGAGTCAGCCCGACTCCTGAAGAT
>JAAXHZ010000157.1 GCA_012270625.1 Dehalococcoidia bacterium
GAGATCCTCGAGCTGTTCTCAATGGGCGTTGGCAACTACACCGAGGAAGACATCAAGGAGTGCTCGCGAGCGTTCACTGGCTGGCGCGTGGTCAACCCGGACTACATGTCCATCAAGATGAGAAACAACACTGCCAGGCCGTATGGCTACATCGCCTGGCAGTTCGAGTACGATGACGAAGACCACGATCACGAGGATAAGAGCTTCCTCGGCGAGACTGGCGACTTCAACGGCGAGGACGTCGTTGACATCATCTGCAAGCAGCCCGCGACCGCGCGGTTCATCGCGCGACACTTGTACCACTTCTTCGTTGCCGACGAGCTCCCGGTGCCCCAGTGGCCGCACTTCGATCCCATCGATCCAGAAGCCATCGAAGTTATGTCTCAGGCGTACTTCGATTCCAACTACGACATCTCTGCCATGCTGAGGGCGATGTTCAACTCCGACTTCTTCAAGTCTGAGGCATCCAGGTTCGCGCGAATCAAGAGTCCCGCCGAGATGGTGGTAGGCACTCTGCGCCTTGCCGGCCCTATCGACCTTCCATCGACCGACACCTACGCGGCCGCAGGCGCCTGCGCCGCGATGGGCCAGGGGCTTCTCAACCCGCCGAGCGTCGAGGGATGGCAGGGCGGCAGCGAGTGGATTAACACCGGCGCCTACGTGCAGCGGGTCAACTTCGCGAGCCGAGTGCTGAACGACCCGGACAAGCCTGGTATCCGCGCTATGATCGACCGTATCGCCAACCGCGCGGGTGGACAGCCCATGTCGCCTGAGCAGGTCGTCGACGCCTGCCTCGACATACTCGGCCCTCTCCCGGCGCTCGACACGACCAGGGCCGGCCTGGTCGAATACGCATCCAAGTGGGGAGACATGTCGTTCCCAGACCCAGACACTGACCGACACATCGTCACCCTCATCCAGCTAATCGTGACGACCCAGGAGTACCAGACTGCCTAACGCGCGGACCACCAGCCAACAGACCCCTTCTCCCTCAGGGCTTACCAGGGGAGTAGGGATAGCAAATGTGTACGGACAAGCCCTGAATACCAACCAACAGACCCCCTCTCCCTCAGGGAGAGGGCTGGGGTGAGGGTGACATCCTCATGACTATCTCAACAAGATTCCAGTTCAAGCCGGTCACAACCGTCGGCTTCGTCGCCGACCAGGGCGGACGCGGCTTCCATCTTCCGACTGACTTCGTAGTCCGCTCCGACGGACGTATCTTCGTCGCCAGCCGGAGCAACACAACCGCTCTCGACATAGTCGGCATCCAGATGGCATCCATCGACCACGAGTTCTTTGGACAGATCGGCGGCTACGGCAGCGCGCCGGGCCTGATGATCTGGCCGTCTGCGCTCGCAATGGACAGAGACGAGAACCTGTACCTCGGCGACGACTTCCTGCACCGAATCACGATCTACGATCGCGACGGCCAGGTCCAGTCCACATGGGGCGCGAAGGGAACGTCAGACGGCGAGTTCGACGGGGTTTCCGGCCTGATGTTCGACCAGGACGACAACATGCTGCTGGTGGATCATCGCAACCACCGCATCCAGAAGTTCACGCCCGACGGCCAGTTCATCGAAAAGTGGGGCAGCTTTGGCGACGGCGACGGGGAATTCAACCTCCCGTGGGGAATCACCCAGGCCCCAGACGGCCACATATACGTCGCCGACTGGCGCAACGATCGCATCCAGAAGTTCACGCCTGACGGCGAGTTCGTTGCCAAGTTCGGCACGTCCGGCGACGGCGACGGGGAGTTCAACAGGCCCTCCGGCCTCGCGGTGGACTCAGAGGGCAACATGTACATCGCCGACTGGATGAACCAGCGCGTCCAGGTGCTCGACCCCGAGGGCGGCTTCATACAGAAGCTCCGCGGCGACGGTGTTCTCGGCGCGTGGGCAGTCGAGTACCTCAACGCCAACGCCGACGAGCTCGAAGCCCGCTCCAAGTTCGTCCCCGTCTTCGACGTGGACATCGAAGACCCGAGCGAGACGTCAGCCAGGATCGAGCCCTACTTCTGGGACCCGGTCAGGGTCGCCCTCGACGAACAGGAGCGAGTGTACGTCCTCGAGACAGGCCGCCACCGCTTCCAAGTTTACGAAAAGGCGTAGGCGACTAGCTAGGAGGATCGATTGACTCCTGAGATTATCGCAATTCTGGGCGTAGGCGTGGCGCTGGCGGGTCTGATCATCAGTCTATCAATCCGCAGCGAGAAGCGCTTCGAGCAGCTCGAACGACGATTTGAGCAACTCGAACAACGTTTTGAGCGAAGCGAGCAGCGTTCGGCAGAGCGATTTGAGCAAAGCGAGCAGCGTTCGGCAGAGCGATCTGAGAGATTTGCACACAGATTCTCGGGGATCGAACAACGCATGGCGCGGCTCGAAGGGATACTGGATGGTCTGAGGGAAGCGCTGTTTGGTCGCGCCACTCGATGACGCGCCTGAATTCGATTTTGAAAATTACGACCGGAACAAACACACAAACGGTGAGGGAAACAGACAAGGAGCAAGCAAAATGGGTGCAGGAAAGAACCGCAAGCTCGTCGTAGTCCAGCTCTCTGGCGGCAACGACTATCTCAACTGCGTTGTCCCGTACACCAACCCTGAATACATAGACAATCGGCCCAACGTCAGAATACGGCAGGAAGACGTCATTCCGCTGGACGACCAGTACGGCTTCAATCCGTCCATGGGGCCCATCAAGGACTTGTACGACGACGGCAAGGTCGCCATACTCCACGGCGTCGGCTACCCTGTGCCCAATCGCTCCCACTTCCGCTCGATGGACATCTGGCACACCGCCGAACCGACCAGGGTCGGCGACGAAGGCTGGCTGGGCCAGGCCGTCCGTCACATGCACCCCGAAGCTGACAACGTAGTGGCCGCCGTCAACTTCGGCGCGGCCCTCCCCAGAGCGCTCGTCGCCAAGAACGCCCCTGTCGCCTCGGTCTCAGACCTCTCCTCGTACGGCCTTCTCAACCACATGGACGCAGACGACCAGCGCGCCGAGGCGCTGGAGGCGTTCCGCAACATGTACACTCACGCCATTGGCAGCGGCCCGGTCATGGACTTTCTTAGCCAGACCGGACTCGACGCGCTGCGCGGCTCCGACATTCTCAGCTCTGTCCCGGACAGGTACGAGTCCAACGTCGAGTACGCATCCAACCCGTTCGCCGCGCGCGCCCGCGACGCCGCACAGGTACTGACCGCCGACATCGGCACCCGCATCTGCTACACCCAGCACGGCAGCTTCGACACGCACACCAACGAGGTCGCGCTGCTCAACAAGCTCTGGGACCACATCGCCGGAGGCATCTACGACCTCTACACCGACCTCAAGGAGCACGACGCCAGCGAAGACGTGCTGATCTTCGTGTTCTCCGAGTTCGGACGGCGCGTCAAGGACAACGGCAACGGCACCGACCACGGCTCCGGAGGCGTCGCCTTCATGATCGGCGACGGCGTCAACGGCGGCCACTACTCAGAGTACCCGTCGCTCTCCCCTGAGACACTCGTCGAAGGCGACCTCGCCTTCAACCTAGACTTCCGAAGCATCTACACCGAGATACTCGAAGACTGGCTCGAGGTCGATGCCAGGCCCATAGTCAAAGGCGAGTACGAAAAAGTCGGCGCGCTCAGGATGTAGCCGGGGAGCTGCTCATCTCATTCTGCTCCCATCGAATTGTCTCCGACTCAAGCCACAAAGGAGATACCCTTGATTGTCGTTCGACGAACCTACACTCCAAAACCTGGCGGGGGAGGACTTCAGCAACACCTCAGGGAACTTCAGAGGGCAACTGCTGAGGCCGGCTTTCCTCCCCTCAGCGTGTACAGAAAGGTACTTGGTCCCCACGGGACGATGGTCACTGTTCAACGTTGGGATTCCGTAGCTGCCTATGACGCTTCACGCAACGAGGTTCGAGCCACGCGATCAATAACTGAGATCTTCGAAAGAATCTATCCTGTGCTGGCGTCCACGCATGAGACGGAGATCTACGAAGAGGTAGTGTAAGTGTTCCCCGTACCTGGGTGCTCGTCCCGGCGCTGAAGCTAGTGTCAGCGCCGGTGGCAACCGGTGGTGCAGAAGTGGAGTTCAAGTCCTCTTCGGTTGGGCTTATAAGGGCACTCACACATGAGCGCCCCTACAAAGTCTAACCTTATGGTCGGAGCGCTAACTACTCGACTGGATGCAAGAGAATTCTCACCATGCTGAATCAGTATCTGATTTTATCTGATGAGCATGAAGGAAGAGAGTGGCATACATACGATGCGGGGATCATCAACCGTGCCAGCGTCATCTTGAGTGATCAATACACCAAATGAGGCGTTATTTACCGACTTTTCAATAAATGACCGAATCCCAAGCGTATCTTGTAAAGGGTCTATTCTGCGCCGGTATTTGATCTCTACGGGCAGACGTTTGTATCCGATCGTGAGAACAAAGTCAACTTCACGATCCAGACCTCTTTCAGGGAAATGAGAGATATCCAAACCAGTAATCGTGGAAGCTACTGAGCCAAAGATACTCTCAGCAATACGGCCCGCGATGGTTGAGAGTTCAGGGCGTTCAGCTAGTGCTTGCGGCGTTAGTGGAATCTGCTCCTGAAGCCAGCTTGCGCGTAATCCGTGATCGACCAGACAGAGTTTGGAACTCCCTCGCTTCCTCTTGAGCCTTATCTCGAGGGGCGGAATCAATCTGAGCAAGAGTGTGTCGCCGAGAAACCTTAAGTATGAAGTTACGCGCTGACCGCTGATGTTGGCACTGAGGGACAGGCGTGTCTCCTCAGCGAGAGTCGATACCGTCGGCGTTTGACCAGCATAACGACAAGTCAGCCGAAATAACTCTTCTAATAGTTGAGGGTCTCTCTTCCTTCCACGCTCACCGAGACGAAGATCGTGCTGAATTACGCGCTTGATGACTGTTTCATTCAACTGGTCCGCAAGTAGATGCCAGTTGACATCCTTGCGGTTGTGGACAAGGGGATAACCTCCTCTTTCGGAGAAGTGGCCAAACGCCTCATCCCTAAACTTTTCATTGGTTTGTCCATGGGCGCGCAATTCCAACCAGAAATCTTTCTCCAATAGAGGACTTAATCCGTTATCGGGCAAAAATGGGTTAGGTGGAGATAGTTCTCGCAGTGCACCGATTTCAGTAAGTGACAGCACTCCCGCTTCGACTGTGCTTATACGACCTGCTAGACTATCCCTGCCTCTTTCGATCCTCAGCGCGGAACTCCCTGTTACTACAACCTTTACAGATGAGTTGTCTACCAGAAACTTAAGCTGAGCACTCCAGCGATCGAGATTTTGAACTTCGTCAAAGAAGAGATATGCTGTCTGGCCTTCTCCCGCAAGTGCATTGAAGCGCCCTGACGTAATTTGGCGCTCGAACCAATCAGAGATACGTAGAATCGGTTCTTTCAATCTCTTTAATGAGTCCAATTCATCGAATTGGACTCTCAGGATACTCGTAGGGGGCACACCTTCATCTAACAAGTCTGAAATGATTTGATACTGCGCCGTCGTCTTTCCTACTTGACGCGGTCCTCTCACTACTACGATTGGGGCAAGGCCTGCTTCCAGCCGACGGCGTATTTGCCCCACTAGATGACGGCGCATACTAGGTTGTGGAGGCATAGGAGCGTCTTCCCACCATGGATTGAGACGTCGCAAGTCGTCCACAAGCTGTGGTGATAGCCCACCATCGATAAAGAGAGGTCTCTGGCTTTGGCCTATCACGATCCTACCTGTAACTTCGTTCCCCTAGAGGTGGCACGACTTGGTAAGAGGATACACCCTATATGGGACATAATAGTAGGCAACCCGAGGAAACTTTAGCA